>MWCI01000007.1 GCA_002069965.1 Spirochaetes bacterium ADurb.Bin218
TACAACTGGCTTGGTGAGAGTGTTTATAATCCCTTTGACATATTACTGCTTTTTTCAGAGAAGCGTTTTAGGTCTTACTGGTTTGAGACAGGGACCCCTACATTTTTAATAAAGCTATTTCAGAGGAATAAATACTATTTGCCAAAGTTAGAGGAGCTAAAGGTGGGGGAAGAGCTACTTTCCAATATAGACATAGACTATATATTTCCAGAGAATTTATTATTTCAATCAGGATATTTAACAATAAAGGATGTAATAACCATAGATAACAATAGGATATATGTATTGACTTATCCAAATTTGGAGGTGAGAAAAAGTTTTACTGATGCCTTTTTAACATACCTAACACCAAGCCCTGTGGTAAAAGATGGGGCAGAGATAGAATTGATAGAAGCCCTTCAGGAAAGCAATGTAGAGAAGATAAAGGGAATACTTTATAGTTTTTTTGCCAGTATTCCATCGGATTGGTATAGGAAGAATGAGTTGCAGGATTATGAGGGTTACTATGCCTCAGTGATATATGCCTTATTTAATGGGGCAGGCTTAAGGACAATAGCAGAGGATGCAACAAATACAGGGCGAATAGATTTAACAGTGCTGTGGGAGAGTAATGCCTATGTTGTGGAGTTTAAGGTAGTGGAAGATAAGGCTGATGGTAATGCCTTGAGCCAGATAAAAGAGAAGAGATATTTTGAAAAGTATGTGAATAAATATAGCTCTGTATATCTTATAGGTATAGAATTTAGTAAAAAGGATAGAAATATAGTAAGCTTTGATTGGGAGAGACTTTAGTTCCACTCTCTGTGTGCACTGTGGTTAATACTTTCACCATCATTTCAAGGAGCAATTTATAGCTTCCCACTTAAATTTGCACCATTGTAAAATAAATAGTTCCAAAAAAAATCTTTACATAAAAAATAGTTGTTCTCAAAGTGACTTGTTATTTAATTATAATTTAAAAAAGGCAAGGACTTTAAGAAAGTAATAAAAATTTCATTAATTAACTCAAAAGGTAGACATGGGAAAAGTATCAATAATAGTGCCCACATTTAAAGAAGCAGAGAATATTCCGGAGCTAACAAGGCAAATCGATGTGGCTTTGAAAAAAACAAAATATAAATATGAGATCATAATAGTTGATGATAATTCTCAGGATGGGATAGACCAGAAAGTTAAAGAACTGGAAAAAAACTATCCTGTAAAATTAAAAATACGACTTAATGAAAAGGGACTCTCCTCTGCTGTTATTGCTGGATTTGAGCTTGCCTCAGGGGAAATCTTCCTTGTAATGGATGCAGATTTGAGTCATCCACCAGAGAAAATCCCGGAAATGCTGGACAAAATATCAAAAGAAAATTTTGACTTTGTAATAGGCAGCAGATTTGTAAAAGGAGGCTCTGCCGAACACTTTAACATATTCCGCACCTTAAATGCTCTTGTTTCAAGGATGATAGCCCGCCCTTTTACTTCTGTGAAGGATCCAATGGCTGGATTTTTTGCATTTAAAAGCTCACTTCTTGAACAAAAGGTTAAACTAAACCCTCTTGGCTTTAAAATTGGCCTTGAGTTACTTGTGAAGCTCAACCCCAGAAGAGTCACAGAGATCCCGATTCAATTTCAGGAAAGGCTCTATGGCAAAAGCAAGCTTACGCTAAAACAACAGATTCTCTATCTCATACATATATGGAGGCTCTTTAGATTCAAATTCAGGACTTTAAGTGAATTTATTGTCTTTTCTCTCATTGGTGCCTCAGGCATGGTTGTTGACCTTAGCTTTGTCTTTATATCATACGATATACTTAACCTAAACTTCCGTGTAGCAAGAGTTATAGGCTTTGTCTTTGCCTTAACATCAAACTTTATGCTAAACAGAAAATTCAATTTCCCAAAAAATGGTCATGGGATAATAAAGCAATATATACGTTTCTTCATAGTTAGCCTTACTGGCTTTGCTGTAAACTGGACAATCTCTGTTTACCTATATGAGACAAGACCATTCTTTAACAAATACTATCTGCTGGCTGCATTTCTTGGAATACTTGGAGGGTTATCTGTAAACTTTCTTGGATCAAAATTTTATGTATTTAAACAGGTAAAAGAAAAGTGAGGTAGCTTATGGAATGCAAAAAAGAAAAAAACTTAGAAAAATGCAATTGCACCTATGATCCCTGCTCAAGAAAAGGCATCTGCTGTGAGTGCCTTCACTATCACAGAAAGTCAAGGCAACTTCCTGCATGTTTTTTTGACTCATCTTCAGAAAAAACCTATGACAGATCCTATGAGCACTTTGCAAAACTGGTCAAGGAAGGAAGAGTATAATTTATCTCAGTTGCTGAAAATTACAGCAACTGGAATGCCTCCATGTTTAAAGGGAATCTTTCTCTTATAGGGAAGAGCAAGAGCTTTTTCTGCCTCTTCACCTGGTGCGATTATGGCATAATTGCACTTTCTAAAATCTCTTCTTATTTTGCTTCCAATCTCTTTATAAAGCTTATTTGTATCAGATGCCTTAATCCTCTTCCCATAAGGTGGATTTAAAACAATGAGACTCTTCCCCTTAGGAAGAATGCTTTCTTTTAAAGAAAAAAAATCATCCACATCTGGCTTGATAAAATCTCTTAAGTGAGAAGGAACGTTTTTGCAAGCAATAGCCACTGCCTCCCTGTCAATGTCTGAAGTAATAATCGCCTTTCCTGTTTTCTCAGGAGCTATAACCTCCTTTAAAATCTCAGACTTAACATAGTTAAAATTCCTTTCTTTAAAAGATGGCCAGAGTCTAAAGGGAAAAGCTCTATCTATGTTAGGGGGAGTTTTCGTCCAGATTAAGGCTGCCTCAATGCTAAAGGTTCCTGAACCACACATTGGATCAAGCAAAACATCATAATCATTTAAATTAGCCTCCAGCAAAATTAAAGATGCAAGAGTTTCCCGCAGCGAAGCCTTCCCGGCATAGATCTTTATACCTCTTTTGTAAAGAAACTCACCAGAGGCATCAATGCTTACTGTTGCTATATTTTTATAATTCCGCACAAGGAGTGTTAGCGATGAGGTATAATCCCCATCAAAAAATAAAAGATCCTCTCCAAGTCTTTCTTTTATGTTTTTTTGAAAAATCTCCTTTAGTTTGCCTGTGTGATAAATCATAGAATTGGATGAGCTTATAGAAAAATCAATTGGCGTATCTTTGGTTATATAAAGCTCCCATGGGAAATTTCTTATATTCCTTTCCAATTCAAAATAGTTGTGAGACTTAAACTCTGCAATGCGCATTATAATCCTGGAAGCTGTGCGGCTTAACATACATGCCCTATAACAGGATGAAAGATCTCCTGTAAACTCAACACCTCCCTCTATATAATCTGGAGAAACAGAAAGGCCAAAGGAGCTAAGCTCTCTGCTAAGTGTTTGCTCAAAGCCTGGCTGCACAGAGGCAAAAAATTTATGCTCCAGAGCAATAACATGCTGTTTGATTCTTCTCTTGAGCCCCTTATCTGTTATTCTGTCAAACATTTAGATTTTCCTTTCCAGCAAAGCAAGAGTCTCTATGTGTGGAGTCTGAGGAAACATGTCATAGGCAGCAAAGTGTGTAATTTTATAATTTTCTAATGCATGAAGATCATCCCGAAAGGTTGAGGGATTGCAGGACATGTAAATAATTCTCTCCGGCCTTAATTCCTCAATGCGACCAATTACCTTAGGGTGCATCCCACTTCGTGGCGGATCCACTATCACTGTATCATACTCTCCCTTATGTTCTTTAATAAATTCCATGGCATCAGTGCAAATAAATTCTACATTGTCTATGGAATTATTTTCTCTGTTTTCCTCTGCTATAGCAACAGACTCCTGGGAGATCTCTACACCTGTGACGCTATCTGCTGCCTTTGCAACAAAAAGCGATATGCTACCAACTCCTGAATACAAATCAAGAGTCCTGCCTTTTACATAGGAAAGAATTTCACGATACATCTTTAGAGCTATCTCTGAGTTTGACTGAAAAAAAGAATTTGGCGTGATCATATATTCTATTTCATCAAAGGACTCTGTGATAAATCCTTTTTTGATAGTTTTAAAAAGAGGTGCAATGCTTAAATCTCCAAGACCACTGTTTAATAGTATTGAGCAGGAGTCCAGTTCATCCAAAATATCCATCAAGGCAAAACCAAACCTATCCTCTGGTGATGCAACAACGAAATTAGCCATAACCTCACCTGTAAATCTGGCCTGACGCAAAATAATATAACGCAAATATCCCTCATGTGTCAGATAATTATAATCTTCAATTTTTGAAAGTGCAAGGCGCAGCTTTCCATAAACCTCACTGGACTTTCCCTGCATAAGTGGACAGCTTTCAATATCCACAACATGTCTGTAAGTCCCGCTTCTCCTTAAACCCTTTTTGCCAAAGGCAGTAACCATATCCATCCTATTGCGATACATAAAAGGAACTGAAGGCACAATTGAATTTACCTCTATAAGTCCCTCTAAGATTATATTTAAATACTCAACTTTTAGCTTAAGCTGGTTTTCATAAGGAACATTCTGGAACAAGCAACCACCACAGTCTCCAAAATACCTGCAAAAGGGAACTGCCCCTTCTCCTTTATATTTTTCTATGAGTTCATTAAAAAACTTTCTCTTCTTTTTCTTCATCTACATCTCCAGAAAAAATTTTCCTTATAAAAACAAAAAAGACCTGTTACACTAAATTCAGGCCACGGGCTTTTTTGTCACTTATTTTTTATTTATACTTTAAAAACAGTAACTCTCATTACCCCACATCAAAATCATAACAATTATCACTATAATTGACAAAGCTTTCAGAATGTGAGAGATCAACACCTACATTAAGTTTATAATTTGAATCAGAGGAGAATACTTATTAAAGGCCACCAGCAATATACATGCCAAATCTATTAGCTTTATCAGGATTGACTTTTGTGTTTATACGATTATGAGTCATATATATAAAAAACCAGGATGATTCTCATATTTGCTTCTATTGTTAAATATAAAACTTTCTATACCCGAAGGCTTTACAGAAACATCAAGAATCTGCTCTTGAAATTCATAGTCATAGTCAACATAGGAAATAGTGCCTATAAAATGATTATAGGCAAGTGGTGAATAGCCCTGGCTTGATAAGAAATAACAACAAGAGGCCTACATCCAGTAGACCTCTCTTTTAAATATATTAAATTCAAAATACTTTTTAGATCAGTTCAAAAGCTTATTGATCATCTTAATTACAACTTCTATATCTTCCTGTGAACCCTTATCAAGAAGCTTTTTGAAAGTAACAAGCTCTTGTCCATAATTCTTTTCATTTGCAGTAACAAACTTGTCTCCAATTCCATATAACAGCCAATCCAGTGATATTTTATGTTTTATGGAAATACTCCTCAGGAACTTAAATGAAGGATTCTGAGAGCCGCATTCCACTTTAGCAACATATCTTCTGTCTATACCAGCAGATTCGCCAAATTCCCTCTGAGTTATTTTGAGTTCCTTTCTTACTTCTTTAAGCCTTATTCTGATTTGCTTAAAAAACTCCTGCTCTTTTTCATCATCAAGAACATCCTCACTGAGGAACTCATGATCATTATACCTTTCTCTGTACTTGCTTTGGTTACCAGTTGTATTCATATTCCCTCTTTATTTATTAAAAATATTTTTTAGACCCAACTGTTTAAACACTATAAAAACATGCTTATTTTTTTGCAATAAAAATACTATTTTTTAGAGTGAAAAAATTTTAAAAAACTCACAAAAGCGTTACATTTTATAGAAACATCTTTTATATTTTAATTTATTTATAAAAATTATAAAACTTGATAAACTTTAAAACATCAAAAATCCCTCAGTATACTTAAAAGATCCGAGTCATACTTAAGTGAAAAAAATTAATGAATGAAAAATGATTAAAAATACAGATTAACAAAAAATAATCCCTCTTGACATCTAAATATTTTTTTTAAAGCTGTTTAAAAAACAAGAGAGGAAAATGTGCCACATAGCAATAAATCCTACGGATGGACAGGCAAAATACTTCTCATAGATCTATGCACTCAAAAATATGAAGTAATAAGGCCTGAGGAAAATATATATAAAAGCTTCTTAGGTGGAAGAGGACTTTGCTCTTACTATATGAGAGAAATAAAAAATCTTATGCCCAGTGAAATTCCACTTCTATTCTTCCCAGGAGCTTTAACAGGAACAAAAATTCCCTTTGCAGTAAAAACAATTATATCGTCAATATCTCCACTTACAAAGACTTTCTTTACATCTGCAGTTGGAGGCTTCTTTGGATGGCACCTAAAAAAAGCTGGATGGGATGGGATTATTATAACAGGAAAATCGCAAAATCAAATTGGGCTGACGGTAAAAGATGAAAATGTATCCTTTTTTGACTGCAATGATTTAAAAAATAAAAAGGCCTCTGATATATTCCATAAGCTTAAACCAGAGGGTAGCGCAGCAATTACCTCCATTGCTGCTGATAATGGAGTGGCTTTTTCAAATATAATTATAGACAAATATTTTTTTGCAGGCAGAGGAGGCCTTGGCCTTGTTATGGCGAACAAGGGGCTTAAGGCAATAGAGGTTTATGGCAGTTGCGATATTGCAGTTCATGACAGCGAAAATCTAAGCAAAGGCATAGAGGATTCCATGCGACTTGTCTCTGCATCCCCTTCTCTTATGGGTGAGTTGGGCTTTACAGAGTTTGGGACCTCTGCCCTATATGATCTCATTTTTTCACGAAATATCATGCCTGCAAAAAATTTTGCAAGCAGAAGTTTTCCTGATGCAGAACATCTCAACGCCTGGAATTTTAAAAATAAATATCCATGGGAAAAGACAGGTTGCCCAAACTGCCCTATCTTATGTAAAAGAATAAGCTCCGAGGGATTACTCCCTGAATACAACTCAATGGCACATTTCTCATCTCTTATTGATAACAGGGATATTGATATTGTTATGGAGGCAAACAGACTCTGCAATGAAACAGGAATGGATACAATCTCTGCAGCCTCTGCAATTGCCTGTTACAGGGAACTAAAAGACAAAGACCATAGCATCGATATTATTCAACTGCTTAAAGAAATTGCCTTTGCCTCAGGGGAAGGAAAACTGTTGATTAAAGGCTCAAGTGAATTTTCAAAAAAATTATCTTCTCCAGAATCATCAATGAATGTCAAAGGCCTTGACTTACCAGCCTTTGATCCCCGTGGTGCCTACGGCTTTAGCCTTGCCTATGCAACATCAACAAGGGGTGGCTGTTATCTTCAGGCATATCCCCTTTCTCACGAGATATTGCGCAAGCCCATTGCAACTGACAGATTTTCCTTTGAGGGTAAAGCAAGGATTACCAAACTAAACGAAGATATGAATGCAGCAATGGACTCCCTTGGGCTGTGTAGATTTTCTGTAAATGCCTTTGGACTTGAGGAGTGTGCAAAGCTTTTGAATGCTGTTACAGGAGAAGACTTTACTGCTGGGGATCTCATGAATTGTGGTGAAAGGATTTTTTATAATGAAAGAATTATAAACTATACTCTGGGATTTGATTCAAAGGATGATGATTTGCCAGAGAGATTTTTTGAATCAGAAAATGCTATCAACAGAGATGACTTCCTTAAAGCAAGAGCCAATTACTATCTAATAAGAGGACTTTCACCAGAGGGAAAGCCTTTAGAAACAAAAACCAGGGAGCTTAAATTAAAATGGCTGGAGTAAAAGAAAAATACCTCCAAAAGCTTATATCACAGAGGCTTTGCAATAGCACAGATCCCCTTGTGGGATTTTTAGATGCAGATCTTCAGTGGAACCGAGAATCCGATAAAACAGAAATACTCTCTCAGGTGGTTAACTCCCTTGGCGTATCAGCTATAATATATTCAATTCCTCGTGAGCCATATAAATCTATGATAAAATATCTGGCCAGCTATGAAGAAAAAGATTTCCTTAAACCTGAAGATACAGAAACAAGAACATTTCTTCACGACATCCCCATAGCACAAAATCTCAATGTTGGAGAGCTAACACAAAAGCTCAAGAAAAGAAAGGGTCTTGTGCTAAAAGACGGTTCTGTCATTGCTCAGGGTGCAATAGGTGTTGAACAGGCCTTTGTTACATTCAGTTCAATCTGCTTTAGCCTTTTTGTAAAATTCATGTGCGATTTTTATTATCACAGAAAAAATCTCATGAAAATGGAGGGCGAGGTAGAGGAAATTGCCAAAAAAGCCATAAAATGCTATGAAGACCATCTACTACCTTTTGACAAAATGCCACAGAGTCCATATCCCTTTGAAAAAGAAGATGATGCTATTGCTGCAATTATTGAGGCAGGTTCCCTCACTGTTGAATCAGGCCTTGTTGACTCATTCTTTGGGAATATATCATGCCTCTTTGAAAATACAATATATATAAGCCAAACAGGGAGTTCCCTTGATGAGCTTGAAGGCTATATTGATCCATGCCCCATTGACAATAGCAAAACCAATGCAATAACAGCATCCAGTGAATTCTCTACACACAGGGCCATATACCTTAAAAAAAAATTTAATGCAATACTACATGGACATCCAAAATTCAGCGTCATCTACTCAATGCTCTGTGATAAAATTAACTGCCCCAATAGAGGTAAATGTCACATATCCTGCTCAGATAGAAGATTCATGAAAGATGTCCCAATTGTTACAGGAGAGGTTGGCAGAGGGAAAAACACACTACTGCAAACTGTCCCAGAATATATCTCTGGTAGAGGTGTTATAGTTTTTGGTCATGGAGTATTTACAGCAGGAGGCTCCGGATTTTATGAAATTTTCCGAAACCTCCTTGAAATAGAAAAAGAAGCTCTTTGGGCATACAAAGATCTTGTTTTTTAGATATAAGAAAAAAGTCCCTTTTTCACAACCGCCTTTCCTTTTGAAGAAAAGACATTAAAGCTAACCTCCTTTCTTCCATTTCTAAAAAAGCGCCTGCCCTTGAGAGTTAAGGTATCCCCAGGAATAACAGGATAGGCAAATCTTCCAGAAACACTACTGAGTCTTTTAATCTCCCTTTGAGCAAGATTATCTATCAGAGAATTTGTGCACATGGCAATTACACATACTCCATGTAAAATAGTTCCTGGCAAACCTGCAAGCCTTGCAAAAAGCCTGCTTGTATGTATTGGATTGGTATCATTTGAAACCTTCGCGTATCTCTTCTCCTGACCTGCTTCTGTCTTTATCAATATCTTAATTTCATCATCATCGCCAGTTATAAAACTATACTCCTCTGAATTCTTATTACCCACATCATCACTATCAATATGCCTTTTTCTTCTCACAACAAAACCTGTGTCTCCCTCAATAACCAATTCTCCCTCCTTATATGCCCTTGTCACTATTCTAAGAATTTCACCTGCGGAGGTATCAGTAATATCCTCAATCCTCATCTCTACATCAATAACATCATCCCTTTCAATAAGATCATAACAATTCAGGCCCTGATATCCATGAACCATTCGAATTAAATCTACCCCCAGATCCCTGTGGGTTATAATCTTCTTAAACATGGGATATAACTCCTTTGAAAAAAAGAAGGGAGGCGCAGGAGACAATTTTCCATGATACTTCGATATATCATCAAGAGTAGCATAAACATAGTCATCAATTTCCTTTTGCGTAAATGGCCCAAACCTTTGCTTTAAAGTATAACCAATCATTGCTCTATTCATGAATGTGGAGTTTCTATTGCGCATCATAGCAGCAAAGACTGGTATATTGTTGAATATCATGCAACCCCTCCTCTCTTTACAACATCTCTATCCCACAACCCCTTGACTCTGAGATCCTCAATTATTCCAAGAGCTCTTGTTTTTAATTCCATGAGATCTACCTTTGCAACTCTATTTAAAGGCATGCCTCCAGGTTCCAGGATAACCACATGGGAAGGTCTTGAATAAGAGGATATATCAAGACAGGCATCCATAACCTCCTGAGCTGTAAGCTCAACCCCTGGATATGGTTCCACAAAGGCAATAATTGCCTCAATGTATATATCATGGGGTGCACCAATACATGCAACATTTGCAACTTTATCTGCAAGCTTTGCAGATATATGATTGTTAACATCCTGAGGATATACCTGATAGCCCTTTGGCTTTATAACAAATTTGGCTCTTCCTGCAAAATGCAACCCATCGCCATCATAACTGCCTATATCACCTGTATAGCATATACCATCCTTCGATATAGCACGGGCAGTGTTTTCAGGATCATCATAATATCCAAGAAAAACCTGAGGCCCAGAAAAGCAGATCTCTCCAATCTGACCCGAAGGTAATTCCTCACCAGCAGTTCCATCACTTTTCATAGGTGCTCTAATTGAAAGAGGAGTCACTGCCATGGAATATCCTATGCTTCTTGCAATCTCCTCAACAGTGGCATCAGGATCTGTATAGGTGCAAAAGCCAGCTGTTTCTGTAAGTCCAAGTCCGGTTCCAATTTTTGGAGCCATTTCCTTCATCTTTTTCAAAAATTCAGCAGAGACCTCCTGACCACCATAGATAATAAATCTCAAAGAGGAGAGATCATATTTATTATAATCTGGGAGATTCCATTCAAGATTAAAAAGCGCAGGGATCTGGCCAATAACAGTTACCTTATGCTGCTGGATTGCATTGAGGCTCTTTTCAGCATTGAATACATGCAATATAACAGAGGTCCCTCCTGCAAAAATAGTAGTTGCCAGTTGCTCTGTAATACACCCAACATGAGATGGCGGTAGATTTACAAGCATCACATCCTCGTCATTCATATCAAAACCAGCATAGAGCCCAACATTTTGAATTAAAATATTTTCATGACACAACATTGCAGGTTTTGGAGAACCTGTAGAACCAGTGGTAAAAATTATCAGGCAGGGATCTCTTCTTTGTACTAAATCCCTTGCTCTTTCAACGCTTTTTGTAAATCTGCTTTTTATAAATTGCCACTTGATATCACTGGCAAATTTTGTTATGCCAATGGCGCCATCAATTATCTCATCCTCCTCTTTCTGAAATTGAACCCAGTGTTTTACAAAAGAAATATCCTTCATGACCTCACTTACAATTGGCCTGAAATCAGCCACAGGAGTTCTACCAAGAAAAAAATAAGCAGCAGGCTTTATGCGATTAAGGCAATATTTAATCTCTTCAGCTTTGAGTCTAAGATCCAGAGGGGCTACTATAATTCCAGTACGATAGCAGGCATAGATAAGATAAATGTGCTCCTTAAGTAAAGGCAAAGAGGTTGCAACTATATCTCCTTTTTTAAGGCCAATGGACAAAAGCTTTGCAGCAAAGGCCTCAATGGCTTTATTAAAAGCCTTCCAGGAAATTTTTTCCCCTGTATCATGTTCAATTATTGCAATACGATCTTTTTTGATATCTGCAAAATTTTCCACGTAATCTGCCATATTGTCAAGAAGCGACATAGACAGATTTAAAGCAATTTGTTCCCTTGCATTTTTCATATCCCCCTCCTTTTTTAAAATTAAACACTAATAATTATATGTTTAATTTATTACAGGAGAGGGATTTTTCAAAAAATTTTTTTATTTAGCAGCCATGCCACCATCAAGAGGTATAACTGCACCAGTCATATAATCAGAAGCCTTAGATGCTAAAAAAACAGCCAGGCCCTTTATGTCATCAATCTCCCCTGCTTTTTTTAGTGGAATTACAGAGAGCATTGCATTAAGCATATTTTCCATACCTGGCTTAAATACATAGCCCATCATATCTGTATGGAAAAATCCTGGGGCAATGCAATTTACATATATTTTATGATCAGCAAGCTTAACAGCTAAATTTTTTGTCAGCACCTCAATTGCGGCCTTTGAGGAATTATAAGCAACTGCCGGATGAGCGATCTCAAGGGAGCCCCTTGAACCAAAAATCGATGATATGTTAATAATCTTTCCACCACCCTGCTCTTTCATAATACGGGCAACCTTTTGTGTTAAAATCCACACTCCCCTTACATTGACATTAAAGATCTTGTCCCATCCCTCAAGAGGATAATCCAAGGTAGGTGCACCCCATGTTACACCTGCATTGTTTACAAGGATATCAATCCTGCCAAACCTTGCCATGGCCTCATCAACTAATTTTTCAACATCCTCTTTAACAGCAAGATCGCATTTAACTGCAAGATAATTGATCCCATTCTCATCAGCAAGCCTCTTGCCAACCTCTTCACAGTTTTCAACCTTACGGGAAGCAAGGACAAGATCTGCACCAGCCTCAGCAAGACCTGTTGATATGAACTCACCAATACCACGGCCACCGCCAGTTACAATGGCAACTTTGCCTTTAAGGCTAAACATTTCATTTACTTTCATTGTATAACTCCTATTTAAATTTACCGGCACTGAGGTTGCCCAAAACACTTAGCTATTTTGAACACCCCATCTGTCTTGATTTAAAAGTTGCCATAGCTAAAGTCAAACTGTTTTCTAAATAAAAGTTCTGCTTTTGATAGTTTTCCATGAAATAACTTTTTTCTTGCTTTATTTTCAACAGTAAATTTTAGTTTACTTATTGAGTTATAAAGTATAACTTTAATACAAATTTTATTAGCAGGAGTAGCAATGCCAGAGATAAGTAGATTTTATGGCATAATTGTGAGAATGTTTACAGATGATCATGTACCACCGCACTTTCATGCTTTCTATAATGAATTTGAAATTCTCATGGATATTGAAGACTTCAGAATTCTTGCGGGAAATTTTCCACCAAAAGCTCTTGCACTGACAATTGAATGGGCAGCTATTCATCAATCAGAATTATTGAAAAACTGGGAACTTGCATGCAACAAAAAACCCACTTTTAAAATTGATCCACTTATATAGGAGGGCTTATGTATTTTAATGTTGTTGAGGCTCTTTACATTGAAGAATACAAAATCAATTTAAAATTTGAAAACGGGAAAACAGGGGTTGTTAATCTTGCTGAATATATTTTGCAAGGAGAGATATTTCAACCATTACAATCTCTGGAAAATTTCAAAAATTTTACTGTAACTTATGGAACACTTACATGGAATAATGGAGAGATTGATATTGCACCGGAAACTCTATATGAAAAAGCTACAGCAGAAAAAATTATTTTTGATGAGGCTCCTCAAAAAGTGGCTACCCTTTGATTAATCCCAATAAAGACTTCCCATGATATAACTTTTTTCTTGCTTTATTTTCTAATTTAAGATAATCTGTGATTACCTACATCATTGAGGGAGAATTATGAGCCAAAATTTTAGAAATCCAGTCCCAACAGTTGATATAATAATAGAAACAGAAGGTGCAAGCAAAAGAGGTATTGTTTTAATAAAGAGAAAAAATCCTCCCTATGGATGGGCAATACCTGGCGGATTTGTAGATTATGGGGAAACCTTAGAGGATGCAGCAAAGCGAGAGGCCTTTGAGGAAACAGGGCTTACAGTGGAACTTGTGCGTCAATTCCACACCTACTCAGATCCATCTCGGGATCCAAGACAACATACCATATCAACAGTCTTTATTGCCAAAGCAAAGGGAGAGCCAAAAGGAATGGATGATGCAATGGAGGCTAAGATATTCAGGTTTGATGAAATACCTCAAGATATGGCCTTTGATCACAGAAAAATTCTTGAAGATTATTTTACAGCAAAGTATTAAAGAATTATTTAAGGAGCAACTTATGCCTCTGTCAAAATTTTTAATGAATGCTACAAAGCTCACACTGAATGCTGCCTTTGGCGCATCTCAGGCTGATATAAGAGTTCACAATATAGAAAACGTTCCAGCAACACATGTCCTTTATGTGGTAAACCATTTTACAAGGATTGAAACCGTTTTCCTTCCATATATCATACACAAACATACAGGTCAATACTGCCTCTCACTGGCTGACTCTTCATTTTTTAAGGGCAAGTTTGAGACCCTTATGAGAAAGCTTGGTGCAGTATCTACAAAAGATCCAGATAGAGACAAGGTTCTCTCTAATGCCCTACTTACAGGAAAAATGTCTGTTATAATATATCCAGAAGGCCAGATGGTTAAGGATAAAAAAATAATAGAAAAAGGCAAATTCCTTGTATACAATGCAGGCATAAGACGACCACCACACTCAGGAGCAGCAAAGATAGCACTGAGGGCTGAGCTGTTTCGCCAGATAATAAGAAAGCTATACGAAAGTGGGCGAAAAGAGGATCTCAAGGTCTTTATGGATGCCTATGGCATAAAACATGAGGATATGGGAGGAGTCCTGACTGGTTCCACCTACATAGTCCCTGTTAACATAACATATTATCCCATAAGAGCCAGAAACAATATAATAAAATCTCTCATTGAAAAATTTAAAGGGGAAGTCACAGGCCGCTTTGCAGAAGAGCTTGAGGTTGAAGGAACAATGCTAACCAAGGGAGTGGACATTGACATAAACTTTGGCAAAGCAATAAACATGGCAGAGTATATAAACAAAACAAAAATTGTTAAGAATATTTTTAAATGCAACAAAGAGACTTGCATAGATGATATTGTAAAAAATAAAAAAATAAAAAAAATAAGCCTGAAGGTTATGAAAAGGTATATGAATGGCATATACAGCATGACCACAGTAAATCATGATCACATATTTGCATACATTCTTGCCAATTATCCAAAAAATGTCATTCACGACTACGACTTTAAAAACAGAGCATCCCTTGCAATTGAAAGAATAAAGGCTCTTAAAATAACATCATTTCACTCAACCCTCTTAAACAGAAACAATATAGGAGGAGATGTCTTTCACGAAAAATATAACAGCTTCATGGAAGAGGCAGTGAAGAACAATCTTGTTGAATTAAAAGGTGACACAATAATAAGAAACAATGATCTATTCTCCAGGGTATATAATTTCCATCTGATAAGAAAAGATAATTTTGTTGAGGTTTTAAAAAACGAGATAGAGCCTTTGTATGAGCTAACAAAAATGCTCAGGCGTATTATGTTTATGCCACCATGGCTTATAAAGATCAAACTGCGCAATACCTTTCTAAGGCTTGATAGAGAGATCTTCCTTACAGATTACAATAAATTCTACAGAGAAGGAGAGACAAAGCCAAAAAATATAGGCGAACCAGTCTTTCTCCATAGATTTTTCAATAGATATGGGATTGTTCTTGTCCATGGATACATGGCAGCCCCTGCAGAGATGAAGCAATTGGCAGAGAGATTATATAAAGCAGGATACTCTGTATATATAGTAAGACTCAAAGGCCATGGGACCTCTCCACGGGATCTCATGGAGGCAAAGTGGCAGGATTGGAACGAGTCTGTAAATAGAGGCTATGTCATTATGAAAAATAGCGTCCGCAAATTTGCAATATGCGGTTTTTCAACAGGTGCAGGACTAACACTCCTACAGGCAGAGCAAAAGGGTGAAAAATACAGTGCCCTGATTTCTATAGCGGCACCTCTAAGACTTCAGGATATTAGAGCCTATCTCTCTGGAGCTGTTAATATATTTAATACCATACTGGAAAAACTAAATCTCAAAAAAAGCACTGTGGATTTTATTCCAAACGCTCCAGAAAACCCTGATATAAATTATAGCCGAAATCCTGTTCATGGGATAAACGAACTAAACAAGCTTATGAAAATTGTAGAGCCCAATCTCTCCTCTATAAAAATCCCATCACTGATCATACAGGCAAAGGGAGACCCTGTGGTAAATCCCAAAAGCGCCATAGAAATTTATAAAGGGATTTCTTCCACAGATAAAAAATTAGTAATAATTGATGCCAACAGACATGGGATAGTAAGAGGTCATGAGCTTGATCAGGTGGCAGGTGAAATAATATCCTTTCTTAAAAGAATCTTTGGAAAATAAAAGATGAATCTCCTGCCTAAAATACACTATGGGTAATAGCCCAACCTCTCACTCAAAAAGGGATAAATAAATGAACAAATAAACTATTGCCTTCTTTATGTCTATTTATTAAGAATAATCTAAAAATCTTAAATAATAATTAACCAATCAATTAAAATATTGACAAAAAAATGCTCCTCCGAAACACTATCCCAAAAGGAGGAAGCAAATGTCCAATCTAAAGAAATATATTTTATCTTTCTTTTTAATCCTTTCAGGTTGCGAATCTGACTATTTTAAATACAGCATTCACGAGACAGATAGTCAATATGACGGCCAGAATTACAATATTAAAAACGCTGCAATAATTGAACAAAGCTGCAACAATCCCTCTGAGGATTTTACCTTCGCAGTTTTAACAGACTCTCACAGCAGTTATGATAAACTTGAAAAGGCTATTAACATTATTAACTCAAATCCAGATGTTAAGTTTGTGTTTCACCTTGGTGATTTTACAGAAACAGGGCTTCTCTTTCAATATGAGCAGACCGTGAAAAAATTGGAAAAACTTAAAATTCCATTTTTAGTTGTAATAGGAAATCACGATACACTGGGAAATGGAGTTGATATCTTCAGAAATATTTTTGGCAAAACTGATTTTTCATTTACATGCAATGGCGTATTTTTCTTTGTTGGAAATAATAATAACTGGGAATCTTCCATTGGTGATGTAGACTATGTTAAAGAAAAACTCTCACAGCACCAAAGCGATAAATTCAGAATTATAGTAGCTCATATCCCAATGGATGATGACGACCGATATTCTGATGAAATGCGCCAGGGTTATATTAAACTCTGCGAAGATTATAATGTTGACCTTTCTCTCCACGGCCACAGACACAGGCACCAATATAATCCAGCTTTTACAACCAAGACAGCTATGCTTGTAGCTGATGCGATTATTTATAACAGCTTTTATCTTATTCATGTTAAAAGCAGTTCAATAGAATACGAAAAAATAAATTTTTGAAGGTGCATCATGAAACGAATCATTGCAACTTTAATTATATTACTTTCATTTATTTCCCTCAAGGCAGAGGATCAAAAAAGATATATGCCGGACTTTTTTGTATCTCAATTTGCAGGTTATATAGGATTTATCTCTGGGGGCTTAGGCTATCATCTCTCAGAGGAAAAATCAAGTATAGAATTTCTCTATGGATACGTCCCAGCCTTTGCAGGTGGAATAGAGATCCACATGCTTACAACAAGGATCAATGGAAGGCCCTTTGTGTATAAAAGCAAAAATGATTTTTACTTTTATCCATTAAATCTTGCATTTTTTGTAAATTATACCCATGGTCAACAATATAAATTAAAATGGTCATCAAAATATCCAAAGTGGTATTATAGACCAACAGCCCTATATAGTGGCGAATCTGTAGGAATGGCTATAAAAAAAGCTTGCAATGAAAGGTCTATTGCAGCTTATGAGATCTATGCTGATCTGGTCACGATGAGCGAGTTTTTATATGAATACTCTCAAAATGATTCAGTTACATTTAAAGATATTATAAGCCTTGCCTTTGGAACAAGGATCTACTTCTAATTTTTATGGAAATGAATAATCATAGCAGAGATTTATCAGAAAAAAAGATTAGCTCCCTACTATGGAGTTATTTTCTTCCTGCCTTTGTGGGAGTTATGGCCAATGCCCTTTACAATATAGTAGGTCGCATCTTTATTGGGCAGTTTGTTGGCACAGAGGCTCTCTCTGGTCTTACTGTAGTTTTCCCTGTAATGATTATAATCATGGGATTTGGAATGTTATTTGGCATAGGGTCTGCTATCTTGATCTCCATTGAACTTGGCAGAGGCAACAGAGAAAAAGCAGAATTTATTCTCGGAAATGGACTATTCCTTATGATAATCTCTTCTTTGTTCCTCACAATTGCTGGATTTTTTGTTAAGGAAAAGCTCCTTCATTCCTTTGGAGCAACTGAATCTACCATACAATATGCCAATGAGTATCTCAACATAATTCTTGCAGGCACAGTCTTTGGTCTCACTGGATTTGCTCTAAACACCTCAATCAGAGCTGAGGGAAATGCCCGTATATCAATGAACTCAATGCTTTTAAGCGCAGGTCTTAACGTGGTCTTTGATGCAATTTTTATAATATTGCTAAAGATGGGAGTTAAGGGTGCAGGACTTGCTGCTGTTATTTCACAGATGATCCTCACATTCTATGTTTTATATCATTTTAGAAGCAAAAATTCTGTAATAAAACTTTATATAAAAAATCTTATCCCTGATTTTAAAACATCTATTTTGATAATATCTTCTGGCATGGCTCCCTTTATTATGCAGATAGCCAATAGCTTTGTTCAGGCTCTCTTTAATGCTCAGCTTATTAAACACGGAGGAGATATAGCTGTAGCAGCAATGGGAGTGATAAATAGTGTTGCCACTCTTATTATAATGTCAATAGTAGCTCTCAATATGGCTTCTCAGCCAATAATAGGATACAACTTCGGAGCTGGCAAATTTGGAAGAGTCAAAGAAGCATTGACAATTACTGTAAAATACTCCACTGTCATAGGAATAGTTGCCTTTATTATAATTCAAATATTTCCATATCAAATAATATCAATATTTAATAATAGCAAGGATCTGCTAAACACGGGAACTCCTGGCTTGAGAATATTCCTTGCAATGGTTCCCTTTACTGGTTTTCAGATTGTCACAAGTAATTACTTTCAGGCTATTGGCCAGCCACACATAGCTACAGTAATGACAATTATGCGTCAGGTGGTATTTTTAATTCCTCTGATGATTATTCTTCCGCCTCTTCTTGGGATTACAGGTGTATGGCTAAGCGCACCCATTTCTGATTTTATAAATGCCATTGTTGTTTTCTTCTTGCTTCAAAGAGGATTGAGATCTTTAAATACTAAGATTACAGTATAAAGTCAAGCTCAACAGTATCTCCCTCATATCGCTTTACAGGTTTTACACTTACCTTTTCAAATACCTGTAGCATTTTTTGATTCTGAGAAAGCACAGAGGCCTTCAGTTTCTTGATACCTCTCTCCTTTGCTATCTTTATAAGATAATTAGCCATAAAGGTAGCAATCCCCTTACCCTGATAATCCTCATCAACCAGAAAGGCCATTTCATAGGCATCCTCATCAGGATAAACAGCATATCTGGCTTCCGCAACTATTCGCTCGATATTGCCCTGCTGATGAACTGCTACAATGGAAAGAATATTCTCATAGTCAACGCTTAGGTACTTCTGCATATTCTTATGAGGCATTACCTTTACATGAGTAAAATACCTGTAGTACTTTGACTCATCAGAAAATTTATAAAAAAGCCTCCGCATCATATCTTCATCTGAGGCTTTAATTGGCCTTATTTTTAATTCAAGCCCATCTTTAAAAGTCTTGACTGTTTCTAACTTATAAGGATAGTTAGCTGCAATTGATTTATAAATCTGATCCGGATAAATGTATCCTTCTTTTTTAGCCTCATTAAAAAGTCTCTCCCTGTGTTCTGGATGAGCGATCTCTATCAATGAAAGAGCTCTCTCCCTGATAGACTTACCAAAAAGAGATGCCACTCCAAATTCCGTAACAACATAGCGAGCAGCACTGAGAGTAGATTTTACTCTGTTGTTATCCCTGTCAAATGATAAAACAATATTGCTCTCACCATTCTTATCAACAGAGTTGAGAACAAATATAACCTTCCCGCTCCCAGAAAAGGCAGTCCCTGCAGCAAAATTAAACTTACTCTCATAACCAGAAATAAGATCATCTCCTGAATATACCAATACCCTTGCTGCAGTTATATCGATCTTTTCTACATTCATTATGCTGATAAGTCTTGGAATATCCTTAAGAAACAAAGGATTTGCAAGTCTTGCAATAGGATAAAATCCAAAAAGCTGATTGCGATCAACAAAATCATACAACTCCTTTGTGCCATAACAATAAGAAGTAGAGATCTGTCCTCCACTTTCCTTTTTACGATCCACTGATATTGCCCCTGCCTTAACAAGATCAATTACCCAATCAGAGACCACATTGGTCAAAATCCCAAGATTTTTCTTTGACATTAAATGCATTGCAATTGCATCAAAGATTTTACCAACATGAAGCACCACAGTTGACCCATCCTGAATTAGATTGCTTACATGCCAGCCTATTCTCTCCTGAACATTGTTAAAGGGCTTTCTTTCTCTTTCAAGGAGCGGATGATTGCTCTGCAGTATATAATCTACCTGATCAATGTGGATTGAGGTCTCTCCGTATGTCACTGGCATGTTTGGATTAACCTCTGCGATAACAATTGAAGCGTTTTTTATTACTGTTGAGGCAACATCTATGGCAACCCCTAAACTCATAAATCCATGCTTATCTGGAGGGGATGCCGATAAAATAGCTATGTCAATTTCAATTGCCTTTGTAGCAAATATATATGGAATCTCTATTAAGTTTGCAGGTATAAAATCCTCTTTGCCATCACAGGTATTTTCAGAAGTTGTCTCACCACTTCTAAAGGTCTTCAATCTATAGCTTTGTAAATCACAGGATAATTGATTGAAAAAATAATCCAGAGAAAAGAGTTGTATTATTTCAAGGTCATAATTTTTGAGCCTTTCACTTGTAGTAATCTCCTTTGCCGCCACCTGGGGAATTGCAGGCCCGCTTGTCAAAAAGATCTTATTGCCAGGCTTTATGAGTTCGATAAATTTATCTACAGTTATTAACTTTTTTTCAAAGTCATCCTGTCTAAGCATATACATACCCTCATAGATCCAGATTTACATCTAAGGACTTTAAAGCAAGTTACTCTTTTACCTCAATATGGTCAAGAATAATAAATTAAATAAAACCTATAAATCTCACGGATAAAAGAAAACCAATCTATTTCCTATGTTGCTATAGAGATCATATAAGATCCCTTTTGATGTCACAACAATTGCATCATCATCAAAAACAGAAGTCCCCTCTCCAGAAAAAACAGAAGAAGGGCCAGCTATAGATCCACCATCAAGCTCTCTTAAAACTTTTCCAGAGCTTATAGAAAATTCAAAAACCGTCCCTTTGGTAAAATCACAAACTATGAGATTATCTCCTTTTTTCATTAAATCATCAAAAACATGCAAAGGTCGACAATAGAGTTCTTTTATTTTTCCAGGATTACCTTTTATAATTGGAATCATCTTTATCTTGCAAAGATCAGTTATATAGAGATTCCCGCAATCATAGAGCATACCATTTGGGGAAGTTAAGCCATAATCCAGCCACACATATTCATTTACCACAGAACCACTGCTATGATCAATCTCAAGCTTTATAATTCTTCCAAGCTTAAAGGATATTTCAATCTGATCTGCCACATATAAATTACCCTCTGAATCAAAGGCAATCCCATTTGGCATTAAGACCTTTGAGAACCTGTAGACTCTATAACTTTTTCCTGTGGCCGGATTATATGCTATCAGATTACTCTCTGTTAAGCTTTTCATCTGGGCTATATAAATTATACCATTAAACTCAGCAATACCAAGGAAGTTACCACTATCATCTATAATTTTAGTTTTTTTATAAATAGCGCTTTCACCAAATCCAGAAACCTTTTCTATTTCATAAACGCCATTTGTGCATGTTATGAAAACGCCTCCTGTTGAAGAAACAAGAGAGTTTTCTGCATCAGGAAGACCTTGCACAGCTGTGATAATCTCCACATCATAGCATCCTGTAGCAAAAAATAAAAAGAAAGCTGGTAGCACAAAAAAGAAAAACCTTTTCAATTTTTTCATGAATATCTCCAATAAAATTTTGATCAAAACAAAATCCTTTATTATTTTATACAAAATAATAATTTTAAAATGAAATATATGATATTTAATAAACTTTGTCAAAAAATTAAAAAATTTTTTACCCTTGAACCCAAATCTAAGCTGATCTGGGTTATGCGAATAGCATTAATCACAACAATAATAACTTCACTATGGAGCTATACCTCTGCTATAAAAGAAATAAAAAATGCTATTGAGCAAAAACTTTCTATAAAAGCTGACATGCTAACAATATATCTCTCTATGCTAAGTCAAAATGTTGACTCAATGGCCTCAAGCATAAGCTCAAACTATGGTGCAAAAAAAATCCCATATCTTTCAAAAGTAAGGTTATATAGTAAAGAAAAGGTATGGGGGCTATCGGGCTATGATTCTGATGGAGGAGTTGCAGATATAACTGGAACATGCACAGGCACAGGGGATTTCCCTCTTTCTAAGGGAATAATTGAGGAGCTTAATGCAGTTTTATCAATTGATCCTCAGATAAAATCCCTTATGGAGCACAATAAAAACATTATATGGGTCTATTATACTTCAAAAAATAAATTTCTCTATCTTGCACCAAAGCTAACTATAAGTCAGTATCAATTCTCAGTGGATGAATATAAAAAGCCCTTCTGGTATCAGGCAATACCTCAAAATAATAAAACTCTTAAACAGATAATATCAGATCTATATTACGACAGCGTAACAGGCCTGCCAATGATTACAATATCATCTCCTGTTATAATAGAAAAAGAGTTCAAAGGCGTAATATCACTGGATCTTCTCACTTCGTTCTTAGAAGAGCTTACAGAAATAGAGAATATACCAGGAGAGACCATATTAATAGACGAAAAAGGCCAATTCGTTGCAGGTTCAACAAAAAGATCTCAAGAGAAAAAATACAATATCAATAATATAATAGGGCCCTGGCATTATGGTGAAGAAGGAGCTCTATGGATTGGATATGAGATCTTTCCAGGAGAATTAATTCTTGGACATAAAATAACTAAAGCCGACATCCTTATCCCTGGCCTAAAGGAAAGACTTCCGATGTGGATATTGATCTTATTTTTTCTATTGTTTTATGGAGGCACCTTAAAATATATATCTCTAAAACAAGAAGGTAAAATTCTCCTTAATGAAATAGAAACAGAAAAAAATCTCTCAATGGAGATTCTCAGAGAAAAAGAGCGGTTCCTTGAAACACTCATAAGCAATCTTCCAGGCTTTATATACAGATGTGCCTATGACAGAGACTGGACAATGTTTTTTATAAGTGATGGATGCAAGGCAATAACTGGCTATGATCCCGAGGATCTCATAAACAATAAAACCCTTGCATTTAATGATCTCATCGATCCAGAATACAGAGAGCCTATATGGCAGGAATGGATTGCTATTATAAAAAATAAAAGACACTTTGAATATGAATATCCCATAATTACAAAAAGTGGAGAGAAAAGATGGGTATGGGAAAGAGGAGTACCTATATTCTCTACTTCCGGAGAGATTGAGGCCTTAGAGGGATTTATCACTGATATTACAAAGCGCAAAGAGGCAGAAAAAATTCTGGAGATATTTAAAGCATCTGTAGAAAACTCCACAGATGCCATAGGCATGTCCACACCTCAGGGGAAGCATTTTTATCAAAACAAAGCATTTACCGAACTATTTGGCGATGTTGGTCAATACCCCCCAGATACAGTATATGTTGACCAAAAAATTGGCGAAGAGGTCTTTAAGACAATAATCTCTGGCAACAGCTGGAATGGCGAAGTGCTAATGTATTCAAAGAATAAAGATATACTAAACATATCCCTAAGAGCCTATGCGGTAAAAGATGAAAAAGGCAAAATAATGGCTCTTGTAGGAATACACAGCGATATTACAGATAAAATAAAAAATAATGAAGAGAGACAAAAATTACAGGAGGAGCTTTTCCACTCACAGAAAATGGAATTAGTTGGAAGACTTGCCGGAGGAGTAGCCCACGACTTTAACAATATGCTCACTGTAATAATAGGCCAGGCTGAGCTTGCTTTGCTTAAAATTTCTCAGGAATCCAATGTATACAAGAATATCGTTGAAATAGAAAAAGCAGCCAAGAGATCAGCAAATATAACAGGCCAGTTGCTTTCCTTTGCGAGAAAACAAAGTGTTCAACCAAGAGTTATAAACTTAAACAATTCTATAGAATCCATTATTTCCATCATTAAGAGAATGATTGGCGAGCTAATTACATTACAATGGAAGCGCAATGACAATGCAGGTAATATTTTCATAGATCCATTGCAGATTGATCAAATTCTTACCAACCTCTGCATAAATGCAAAAGACGCAATGAATGGTAAAGGTAAAATAACAATCTCAACAGACAGTGTAATTATAGATGAAAATACTAAGGGAAATTTTTATACAGAAATTATCCCTGGCAAATGGTCAATTCTCTCAGTCAGGGATACAGGAAAAGGGATGTCTGAGGAAGTACTTGCTCATCTTTTTGAACCTTTTTTTACAACCAAAGCTTTAGGCAAAGGGACAGGACTTGGCCTTGCAACTGTCTATGGTATTGTAAGGCAAAACAAAGGACTGATAGAGGTAGTTAATTATCCAGGAGAAGGGGTAGAGTTCAAAATATATTTCCCTGAAGTTGAAACACCCTCTGAGACAGAAAAAAAAGCTGAAGAAGCTCTTGATACAGAGACATCTGGCAAATCAATTTTACTTGTTGAGGATGAGCCCATGATGCTTGAAATGACAGAGGCCATGTTGCATGAACTTGGATATAAGGTAACAGCCCTGACTTCTCCTCTCAAAGCCATTGAGACTGCAGAAACAAATCACTTTGACCTTCTTCTTACAGATATAATTATGCCTGAGCTCAATGGTCTTGATCTTGTAAAAAATATATTACAAAAAAATCCTACCTTAAAAATACTTTATATGTCTGGCTACACCTTTGACATAATATCCTCCGAGGGTATAGAAGAAAAAAATATTAATTTCTTGCAAAAGCCTTTCAACATAGCAGAGTTATCTCAAAAGATAAAAGAGGCCTTACTCTCTCAGAAGGTAAACTAAAATGAAAAATAAGATCCTTAAAATTAAAGATAATATATATGCTGTCCGTGGTATATGGCTGTGGCACTTCTCCTTTTTTCCTACATATTGCTATATTATACAGAATAAAAAAAATGGGGAAATTATACTTATAGATACATGCGGTCCAGGCACTTCACATCTTATCAAAGAGGCTATTGAATTTATGGGAGGGAAAGCCACCGACATTACAGCAATAGCTCTTACACACTGGCACCAGGATCATACAGGAAGCATCTGTGAAATTGCCACGATGATTGGCAAAAGGGATAAGCCTCTTAAAATATTTATACACTACAGGGATGCTGACTTTTTGATCTCCCAAAAGCTGAGATGGCTAAATATTCACCCTTTCTTAAAAATAAAAGTCTGCCACAAACCAGGAAAACTGCCATCCAATGAACTCTACGAACTTGTTCCCTTTGGCAATAGTAACAATAATCCTCTTTCTTCCTATGGAATTGATTTTATTCACTCACCAGGACATACCCCAGGGCACAGCGCCTATCTCTACAAGGAAGATGGGATACTTTTTTCAGGATGCGGCCTTTCTATCCTTGGGAAGAAAACAGTTGGAATAGTTCCAGTATTTTACAACAGAAAAGAGCAAATTGAATCTGCCAAAAAACTTGCACAGATGGATTTTAAATATTTATATCCTGCTCACCTTTATTTGAATCACAAAGAGATAAGCAAAGGCAAAAGAGTTGCTTGCAACCAAAAATCTTTCATAAACAGAATATTTGGAAGTCTGCCATTATTTAAATACATGGATTAGATCTCAGACAATATGCTCAAAGAGTATTCTACAGCCTATAAGCAGGAGTATAATTCCCCCTGCAATTTCAACCCTTTTGCCAAAAAATTCCTGCAGCCTGCAACCCATTCTAACTCCAATAAAGCTAAAGGCAAAGGTTGTAACACCTATAATCACAGCTGGATAAAAAATATCAATGCCAATTAAAGAAAGAGATAATCCAACAGCCAGAGCATCAATGCTTGTGGCAATGGAAAGGACAAAAAGCCTGTGATAGTCCATAACAAATTTTTCCATGGAGCAAGCACCCTTTGCATCATTATAGCCTTTTATCCCCTCAACAATCATCTTTGAGCCAACATAAAATAAAAGGCCAAAGGCAACCCAGTGATCATATCTTTCTATGAATTCAGAAAAAAAAGTTCCTCCATACCAGCCAATGATTGGCATAAAAGCCTGAAATCCACCAAAAAAAATAGCTATTGTAGATGTATATCTAAAAGGGACCCTATTGGCTGAGCAACCATAGGCAATGGCAACAGCAAAGGCATCCATTGAAAGTCCAATGGCAATACCAAAAATTATTAAAAAGGACATCCTTCTTCACCTTCAAAAATTATTCAAGATAAACCTTCTCCTGAGCAGGAACAATTGTCCCTTCAGGAATATCACTTTCCTGTAATGCAAAAAAAGGAGAGATTTCAATTACATCAACGACATCAGGAATTTTTACTCCTCTATTTGAAAGCCATCTTCTAAAAAGGGCATTCATCATTGCCTGTGCAGTGTGAACCGAATCTGCACCTGAAGCATTTTTTACAGGAGCAAATTCCTCTTCTCTTTTTGTCTCAAGTATAACAGTTTTTTCTGCCATGGGAATTGCGTCAAATACAAATTTTTCAAATTTTAAACCTGTAATCTCACACTGCTGACCGTCTTTAAAGGCCTCAATCTTTTTCTTTGCCACATGGTATGGCAGATTTACATTTGAGCTTCCTGTAATTTTATCCACAAATTTTATATCAAAAAGATGAATTGCAGGATTTGCTGCACAGTAAAGAATCCCACCTTCGGAATCCTTTGCAAAAATCTTTTCCTGAGGCATATCTGAGTATTCAATAATGCCAAGTTTACCATTTTTGAATCTAACAAAAACCCCAGTCTTTTCTTCATGATAGGCCTTCATCAAAGCCTTGCTTGAAACATCAGCTTTATTTAAAATGTGAAAACCTATAAAAATTGGATCAATAATCTTTACAAGGGGATTATCCACCTGAAAATATGAAATTACCTCAATTCCCATATCCTCCAGTAGCTTAAGTGCACCAGAACTTCTAAGAGCAGAAAGACTGCCTCCATGCCCATCGGGATTCATAAATATTGTACTCTTATCAGAAAGTATAAGCTTTCCATCAAGATCAAGAGAAGGTATCATATTCTGTGGAAAGATATGAACCAGAGCAGGGGTCAGTCCAAAAAAGTGATTTTCCCTGAAAAAGTCCACAGTCTCTTCATGATTATCCCTTGATGTCATTATAAGAAAAGGAATCTTAACTCCATATTTTATCTCTGAGGCACGAATCTTTTCTGCATGAAAGTGAAAAAGCGTTTTTCCTGAGACAGGACCAACAGGAAACTTCCCCTTAGGCCCCTTAAAACCAAGACGAGATCCCTGACCTCCTGCAACTAAAAAAGCCGCAACCTTACCCTCTTTAATAAATTGCACGCCAAGATCTCTTGCTTTCATAAACTCAGGATCCCTTTCATCCTCTGGCAATTTTATGTAAGGAGCTGGAGAAAAATCCTCAGGCACAGAATTTTCTTTTAACTTAAAAATTTTTTCAAGAAGATCAAAATCTATTATTCCAAGTTCATCGAGCAAAGCCTTTTTTTCAGAATCAATCAATTGATCCCAATACTGAAATACATGCTCCTGTTTATATTTATAAACCCTCTGTATAACATCATCATATCCAGCAAAACTTATCATATAACTATCCCTTCAATAAAAATGGAATTGCCTCTTCTTACAAAATAATAATAAAATAGTTGTCCTGTAAAGAGCTTTCTGCTTTTTTGATTATAATTATTTACACAGGGAGAAGGCACATGCAAAAATCCATAGAAAAAGTAAATACACTTATTGAATCCCTTCCATATATACGCCAGTTCAGCGGCAAGACTGTAGTTATAAAATATGGTGGCCATGCAATGGTAGATCAAAACCTTGCTCTATCCTTTGCAAAGGATATGGCTCTGCTAAAGCTTGTTGGTATAAATCCAGTAGTAGTTCATGGCGGTGGCCCTCAAATAGAAAATCTCCTTACAAAGCTTGATATAAAAAGCGAATTTGTAGCAGGTCTCCGAGTAACAGATAGCTCCACCATGGAAATTGTTGAGATGGTCCTTGTTGGAAAAGTAAATAAAGAAATTGTAAATAATATACACCTTGCCGGAGGAAGAGCAGTTGGAATCTCTGGAAAAGATGCAGCTCTTATAAAAGCAAAAAAACTATACCATGAAGAAAAGGGCGAAAAAAAAGACATAGGTCTTGTAGGTGAGGTTGAAAGCGTAAATGCAGATATAATCTCTCTCCTTGAAAAAGATAAATTCATACCAGTAATAGCCCCTATAGGAGCAGATGATCATGGTAATACATATAACATAAATGCAGATACAGTAGCTGGCAAAGTAGCTGAGGCTCTCAAGGCAGAAAAGCTTATTTTACTTACAGATGTCCCAGGAGTGCTTGTTGGAGGAAATTTAGCATCAACTCTTTTTATCAACGATGTTGACTCTCTTATACAAAAAGGAGAGATAAAAGGAGGCATGATCCCTAAGGTTAATTGCTGTGTAGAAGCCATCAAAGGAGGAGTTGGAAAAGCACACATAATAGATGGAAGAGTGGAACATGCTGTACTCCTTGAAATATTCACAGATGGAGGAGTTGGAACTCAATTTTTGAAGTAAATTATCCTTGTGCCAAAATTAAAAATTTTGTATTTTTTTTGTTTGACAATAATAGCCATGTAACTAAATTTGTTAGCGGAGAGTTGTCCGAGTGGTCGATGGAGGCGGTCTTGAAAACCGTTGGGTTAACAGCCCCAGGGGTTCGAATCCCTTACTCTCCGAATTTTTTTTATAAACAACATCAAAAGGAGAGGTGCCCGAGAGGCCGAAGGGGGTTGCCTGCTAAGCAATTGCACCGTTTTAGGTGCCGGGGGTTCGAATCCCCCCTTCTCCGGATGCGTTAAGAAAATGGTGCTTGATTTAAAAAACATTAAATTACCAGAAAAATTAAACCTTTACCTAAAAAAGGCAATGGCCTTATCTCAACATATTTATATCCAATATATCAAGCCCTTTGATATACTGAATTTAAGTTATTTTCCTTTTATTGGCTGGTTTGTCCCTATGATTTTAAACAGGGATGATTTTGATAAATATCACGCAAAACAGGGATTTGTTCTTGCTGTATTTTTTACTTTCACATGCTCTTTTTTATATTTCTTCAAGTATTTTGTCCCAGAAAGAGCAGATATAGTTCAACTTGTAGTAATTCTCTTAATATATGTTCTATATATCATATATTTTACAATCTGCTATTTAGGCACAAAGATGATCCTAAGGAGGGAGATAGGGGAATTTGCCTACATAGACAAATATGTAAAAATGTTAACTTC
Source organism: Spirochaetes bacterium ADurb.Bin218 (assembly GCA_002069965.1). Lineage (GTDB taxonomy): Bacteria > Spirochaetota > UBA4802 > UBA4802 > UBA5550 > UBA5550. Next base: position 29,262 of record MWCI01000007.1, read on the forward strand.
AAAAATAGACATATAATATAAAATGCGTCCGTAGCTCAGCTGGATAGAGTAGCGGACTACGAATCCGTTGGTCGGGGGTTCGAATCCCTCCGGACGCGAATTGAGGGCTTTGAGAGATCAAGGCCCTCTCTTTTTTACGAAAATCAAACATTCAACTTAAGTGGCTATTCATAGATAAACAAAATTCTTAAAAAAATTGAACTCCTATAAAGACTTTCTTGAAAAAAAATAAACTATAGGTGATAATAGCTTTATGAGTGGCTCTGAATTGAATATAAATTATACAATAAAAAATAACTATATAATAGTCTATCCAGAAGAAAGGCTGGATCTGTCCTCATCAGCCTATCTGGAAAAATCGCTCCGTTCCCTCTGTCAGGAATATCCTGACAAGAATATAATAATCAACTTATCCAGGGTCCCTTTTATAAATAGCGCTGCCATAGGAGTCATATTGCTATTTTCGCGCCAGCTTGCCTCAACAAATCTCTCCCTTAAGGTCACAAATCTCAATGACAACGTCAAAAAAATAATAAACATCCTTGAGGCAGAGGATTTAATAGACATTTATGAAGACGAAGAAAAGGCTATGGAATAAAAATATGAAAAAAACTCTGTCCCTTCTATTGCTCCTTTTAATTTCCTGCAGCTCTATACTCAAAGAGCCAACATGTGAAGAAAAATGTGAATATGCAAAAAGAGACTGTCTGGAATCTGCACGACAGGATAGCATAAACTTCTCTTTTTTTATGAGAGACCATGGCCGCTTTGTTCCCTATGCCTGGACAAAAAAATGCGAAGAAGATGCAGAAAAATGCAAAAAAACCTGCAACATAAGCGATGGAAAATAAAATTCTTTTACATATTCTGGACTACTTTTTTATAATTTTTCACACTCTGTGGACTCTCTTTAACATGGTGGGATGGATCTGGGAAAAAACAAGACCTCTTCACCTTTTCACAGTATCTGCAACTGCCCTTTCATGGTTTGTCCTTGGATATTTTTATGGTTGGGGCTATTGTCTATGTACTGATTGGCACTGGCAAATAAGGGAAAGCCTTGGTAAAATGCCAAAGAGCAATTCATTTATACATTTTGTTATAATTGAAAACTTTGGCTTTAAAATTTCACCGGAAATCATAGATCTTACAGTTTTACTGACCTTTATCTTTCTATTGCTCATGTCTGTTATTCTCAACCTTAGAGACAGAAAATTTAGATGACTGCTAAGAATATATAATTATCTTTGATTCATTATGAAAAGACTGAAGCTCATAGCCATAAATGCTCGCTTTGTGCACACAAACCCTGCCCTATTTTACTTAAAAAGATATATAAGGGATCTGGACTTTGAGACTCATATTGAGGAGTTCACAATTAAAGAAGATCCTTTTTTAATATCTAAAAGGATATGCAGCAATAGCCCGGATATTATTGCAATCTCAGTGTATATATGGAACTCAGCAATTGTAGATAAAATAATCCCTGACATAAAGGAAAAACTACCCTGGTGCAAAATAATACTTGGTGGCCCGGAGGTTGCCTTCAATCCAGAGAGATGGATTGAGAATCACAAAGAAATAGATTATATTATATGCAACGGAGAAGAGGCCTTCAAAGGACTACTTGTTGAGGGATTAAATCTCAAAGAAAAAAAAATTTATAAGCCAAATCCTCACTTTAACGAAATACCCTTCCCTTACTCCCATGAGGACATGGATAAGTTTAAAGGCAGATTTATATACTACGAATCATCCCGTGGATGCCCCTTCAAATGCTCCTACTGCCTTTCATCAAGAAGGGATAGCGATTTACAGTTTAAAGACATAGAAAAGATCAAGGAGGAGTTAAGCTTTTTTAAGGCTTATAATACTCCTCTTATAAAATTTGTAGACAGAACCTTTAATAGCAAAAAAGAACACTACAGAGCTATCTGGGATTACATAGTCAAAAATTTTTCAGGCACAAGATTCCATTTTGAGATATATCCAGATCTCCTTGACCAGGATGATTTAGACTTTTTACAGAGAGTGCCCCAGGATATGTTTCAATTTGAAATGGGAGTTCAATCTCTTAATCCCAAAACTCTTGAGGCAATACATAGATCCATAAATGAAGAAAAACTTTTGCAAAACATAAAAAAATTACAGGAGATGGGAAATATTCACCTTCACGTTGATCTCATAGCAGGCCTGCCTTATGATAGCCTAAGGGAATTCTCAAAATCCTTTGATAGAATTTATTCACTGCAATGCCATCACCTTCAATGTGGTTTTTTAAAGGTTCTTCCAGGAACAGAGATGGAAGAAAAAGGCAATGACTTTGGCATAAGTTATAATATCAAGGCGCCATATACAATTATACAAAACAACTGGATGAGCAAAGAGGATATAGCAAAACTTGAAGTTATTGCCCGACTTCTTGATATTTATCATAACGGGGAAAAATTTACAATTACAGAAAAAAATCTACTATCCCTTTATAATTCTCCATTTAAACTCTATGAAGACCTTGCAAATTTTATTAAAAATAAAAATTTAATCATATCAAAAGATTGGGAAAAGGCAGCTGCAATACTCATAAGCTTTAACTTGCAAAAAGCATTAATTGAAGAAAAGCTGCTCATGGACAGCCTCAGATGGGACTGGTGCAGCACAATAAAACTTCACTATTACCCTCCTCTGCTTAAGTCCGAATTCACCCATAATATCAAAAAAAAGTGTTTCTCTTATATTGAAAAAATAATTAATGGAGATAATCCCTCAGAAAAATTTAAAACCCTAAGTAAGGGAGATCTAAAGCAATCAATCTTCTTTGCCCCTGAGACCAAGGACTTCAAGGGCACAATTCATTCTGATTATGTTATGTTTTTACCAAATAAAAAGGCTATATATTTCAATATTGAAATATAAACCCTTGACATTTTTCTAATAATGTTTGTATAATTTATCTTAAAAAAATTAACCTATTACTTCTAAATGGCGGAAACTGATGGGCAGAATGGATGCAGATCAAAGGAAAAGACAGATACTTGAGTGTGCAAAAAAGCTCTTTGCACAAAAGGGATATTATCAGACACAAATATCTGATATACAACAGGCAGCAGGAGTAGCCCGCGGGACCATATATCAGTACTTCAAAAACAAAGACGATATATTTATGACAATACTTGAAAATCTTCATTTAGAGATGAGGGATATTATTTCTTCCAAACCCGAAAATTATGAAGAGGATTTCAGCAATGCAAAGAAGGTCTTTAAATATAGAATAAGGAAAGCCTTTGCTCTATTTACCAATGATCCAGACTATTGTAATATCTTGCTTCGTGTTGGCCTTGGCCTTGGAGATAACTTTGAATGTATACTAAGGCGATTTGACAACCAGATGGTAGAACTTATTAAAGCCTATCTTATATCTGGGATTAAACTTGGAAGAATAAAGCCAGATATTGACACAGAGCTAATGTCAAATCTTATAGGCGGCGCCTTTATGCGAATGGCTTATTATTATGGAGTCACAGGAAAGGGCCGCAAAAAAGAGGAGTTTGAAAAGCTCACAGAGGAATTTGTAGAAACCTTTGCCTATGGGATTTTTTTAGAAAAGCCTTGACAAAAGGCTTATATTTACATAAAAGTGAACTGACATGTCAGTTGATAATATGCTGACATTTTTAGGAGTCTGCACAAGCAGCTCTTATTTTAAGTGACTTTGCTCTGCGGATCTTAAATCCTATTCATGTTATTTTAAAGGTGTCTAAAAAAGTCGTTCCTCCTCATCTAAGGTGACTCTTTAGACACCTGAATTTTTATCACTAAAGATAAAATCTTCAGATACTGATTTTAACTTTTTAACAAAATTTCTCTATATTTGCCTTTAAGTTCACCTATGGTGCTCACCTTTACACAATTTGGGAGTGATTTTTCAAAAATACTTCCATATTGCTTTGTCTTTATCCTTGAATCCAGAATTGCAACTATTCCTATATCTGCTGCACTTCTTATAAGTCGTCCTACACCCTGCCGCATCTTTAAAACAGCCTCCGGTATCTGAATATGGACAAAGGGATTGTGTCCTGAATTTTTACACATCTCAACCCTTGCTTCCATAACAGGCGTGTCTGGAACAGAAAAGGGGAGACGTGTTATTATTACGCATCTTAGTAGATCTCCAGGGAGATCTATACCCTGCCAGAATGAATGAGTTCCCATAAGGACAGATCCGGGATTTGCCAGATAAAGTGCAAGAGCCTTTGAGGCAGTCATCTCATCTTGAGAAAAAATGAGATTATCTATCCTCTTTGCCAGAAGAGACTTTATATTTTTTAATGTAGAGTATGAAGTAAAAAGAATAAGACAATTACCCTCTGTAATCTTGATCATCTCTTCACAGTATTTTGCTGTAACATCTGTATACTCACTATCATCAGGCTCTGGCAATTGCCCGCTTAGAAACATTATCATCTGCCTGGAATAGTCAAAGGGTGAGGGGAAAATTTTTTCCAGACCATCATTAAATCCTATGCTTTCTTTAAAAAAAGAAAAATCATCTTTTACAGAAAGAGTAGCAGAAACAAAAACTGAAGATTTATAGAAAGGATAGACATCATTTATAAATGCCCTATCTACTTTAACAGGACGAGCGTTTAAAAAAATATTCCCCAAAAGGCCCGACTCATTCTTTTCTATCCAATAAACATACTCCTCAAGGGTCTGATGTAAAAAGGCATGCAGTGAATTTTTATATGCTGTTATCCGTAGCCTTGCTGGCTCAAATACAATCTTAAAATCCTCCCCTGACTGTTCTTTGCATTCATCTAAAAGATCTACAAAGTCTTCAAGGGTTTTCAGCAAATCATATCCTGTTGGAACTTCTGACTTTATTCGTCTTGTTATCTCCTTTTCTCCAAAATCATTTCTTAGCTTTTCAAAAAACTTATTTGCCTCTCTGCTTATTTTATCAACAAAAGCTATTGCCTTATCGCGAAAATCCTCATCCTCTATGACGTAGATAGCACCCCTGCCTTTCTTTTGATGAAAGCGCTGTAAAAGAGAAACAAGCATTTCATAATCAATAGAAAACCCCAACTGCCCAATTGCAACTGACTCCAGAGAGTGGGCCTCATCAAAGATCACAGTTTCTGTCATAGGAAGAAATGTTTTCCCTGATGCAATATTTGAAAAAAATAAATAGTGGTTTATAACTAAAACATCCGATTGCATCCATTCTCTTTTTGCAGCCATAAAGGGACAATTATATGACAAAAAACATCTTTGCTGCTCACACATCTCAGAATCCCTGCATATCTCCGCCCATATCCTAAAAGGGGCATCTGCCTCGTGAGAAGTAAAAATCTTTCTGGATTTAAATAGAGAAATTATCTTTTCTATATATTCCATGTCAGATTTTTCATATTCACCCTTTTTTACAAAGTGATCAAATCTCCTCCTGCATGGATAATTAGAACTGCCAAGGGCTATGGAGTATTTAAATTCCACACCTAAATATTTATGGAATATATTTTGCACAAGAGGTAGATCCTTTTCTACAAGCTGTCTCTGCAAGGCCTTTGTTTCTGTTGAAATAGCTATTTTTTCATCATTTTCCTTTGCATGGACAATAGCTGGTATAAGGTAGGCCATTGTCTTTCCTGTGCCTGTTCCTGCCTCCACTATTGCGTTGCTATTTTTTTCCAGTGATTGAAAAATAAGCTCTGCCATCTGCTGCTGACTTTCCCTGTATTCAAAAGAGCTTAGCTCATGTTCTAAGAATCCATTTATGCCAAAAAAATCAGAAAAATCTTTCATTGTCCTTTGTAAAACTTTTCCTTATATCTATAAATATCATTTACTTTTTTTTCTCATAAATATCACAAATACTATAACAAAAATCACCAGTGGTAAAATAAATGATGGAAGATCAAAAAAATCAGCAAGCATCGCAATAACAGGCATAACAATAAAGAGCAATGTCAATATCTTTGAAACAGGAGCATTTTCTGGAAATATTTCACCTTCTGGTTCCTCATCAATTCCAGATGGCACTTTTGTCTCTTCCTGTGAGGCAGGGATATAATCTTTATAAGAAGGTGATTTCTCGATTTTTGTCTCAACTCTTGACTTGCTAACTTCACCATACTCTATTGCATCTGTCTCTGAGGAAGATCGCAACAAAGACATAACGCCCTTTAATTTATTTTCATAGCCACAAGATCCACAAACAACTGATTCGGTTCTTTCTGGAACAGTAAGACTATAACCACATCTTTTACATTTAACATTGAGATAATTCATAATCTCACCTCAAAATTATCTAATTGTGATCTCCCCTGACAATTGCTTAAGCACAATTCAGGAAAGTCAATTATTTTAAAAAGTAATAAGAAATTTGTAAAAGTAAATAAAAGTAACTTCTACTTGACATAGCTTTAAAGAGCTATTTCTTTTTAAGATAACAGGGAGGGTTAATGAAAAATTTCCTAACTAAAGTTAATGATTACACATTTGAAATTCCCGCTGACTATAAAAAAGGGATGAATGTGCCAGCAAGAATATATGGCTCCGAAAATATTATAAAAACAATGGACTCTGCTGTATTTGAACAAATTACAAATGTAGCCACTCTTCCTGGTATTATAAACTATGCCTTATGTATGCCAGATGGACATTCAGGATATGGTTTTCCAATAGGTGGTGTTGCTGCAATTCTTCCAGAAACCGGGGTAATATCTCCAGGGGGTATTGGCTTTGATATAAACTGCGGAGTCAGGCTCATTGCAACAAATCTCACGGAAGAAGAAGTGAAACCTAAAATAAGGGAACTGGTTGATTCAATCTTTCGCCATGTACCATCAGGAGTTGGTTCTGGCGGTATAGTATCTCTCTCTCACAAAACATTTGATGAGGCTATGGTTGAAGGAGTTCACTGGGCTGTAAAAAATGGCTTTGGCCAGGACTCCGATATTGAGATGTGTGAAGAGCAGGGTAAAATTAAAAATGCAGATCCATCAAAGGTATCATCAAAGGCCAGAGAAAGAGGTGCAGAGCAAATAGGATCTCTTGGCTCAGGGAACCATTACCTTGAAATTCAATATATAAAAAAAGGACATATTTTTGACCACCAGATCGCATCTGTTTTTGGTATAAAAGAGGGCTCCATCTGCATAATGATCCATTCAGGAAGCAGAGGCTTTGGCCATCAAATAGCAACAGATTATCTCAAGGAGTTTTCCTCTCTGCAAAAAAAATTCAACTTTTCTTTTCCAGACAGAGAGCTTGCCTCAGCGCCTTTCTTATCAGAGGAAGGCCAGAACTATTTCAAGGCAATGAACTGTGCAATAAATATTGCCTTTCTCAATCGTCAGCTTATAAAACACCGAGTAACAGAAATATTATTTGACCTCTTTGGTAAAAAAGGAGACCTAAAGGTTAATACCGTATATGATGTCTGCCATAATACAGCAAAGCTTGAAAACTTTACTATAAATGGCAAAAATAAAACTCTCCTTATCCACCGCAAGGGTGCCACAAGATGTCTTCCACCTGGCAGAGAGGAGCTACCATTAAAATACAGAAACACAGGTCAACCTGTAATAATTGGCGGTAGCATGGAATCCTTCTCTTACCTGATGTGTGGAACAGAAAGCGCATCAGAGACTTTTTTCAGCACAGTGCACGGCAGTGGAAGAGTTCTATCACGCCATCAGGCAAAGAGCAAGTTTAACGGCAAATCATTAGCCTGTGACATGGAAAAAAAGGGCATCTATATAAAGACTGCATCTTACTCAGCCCTTTCAGAGGAAGCTGGTGGAGCTTACAAAAATGTAGATGAGGTTGTTGCAAGTGCAGAAAAGGCAGGCCTTGGCAAAATCGTTGCAAAATTTACTCCCATTGGAAACATAAAGGCATAAAATGGATTACGAGATAATAGAGGACATAACCCTTGCAGACATAGCTATTAAAGTTAGAGGTTATTCTCTTGAGGAGATCTTTATTAAAGGTGGCAATGCCCTTGTTTCCCTCATGGCGCAAGATCCCTCTTCCATTGAAAAGACAGAGATAATTCATGGTGAGATTACCTCCCATGAACTTGAGATTTTATACTTTGACTTTCTCAATGAAATTTTATACTATAAAGATGCAAAAAGGCTTATACTTATGCCTCAAAGCGTTGAAATGACCATAGATGATGATTTGTTTAGATGCAAATACAATCTTTGTGGAGATAAAATATCACAAAAATACACCTTTAATATTGATATAAAGGCTATTACTCTCCATGGATTGAAAATTTATAAAGAGGGAGATGAATTCATTGCTGAATCTGTCTTTGATGTATAAAAATTAGCATAAAATCAAAAATACTGTATAATGTAGTTGATTTTTTCTCCCTATCTTCTAAAAAATTTCTTATAAATAAGTGAGGTTTGGTATGAATACATATCTTAAAGTGCTAATTGTCGATGCTAATACTGGATTTTACAGACTATCAAGGTTCAAGGTTGGAGATTACTTTGGTCCAGTGGATCTTGGTCTTCATCTCTCAAGGCGTTATGGAAGCCTCAATATAGGCACAGGACTTCTTGCTGGTTCAATATTTCCAGGGACAAACCGATTGATATTCTCTGGTTTTTCCCCATGCTGGAGTGGATTTTATATTTCAACAATGGGAGGCGCAGGACTTGTCTTCAACAACTTAGGTATTGACATGCTTGCCATTGCAAATAAATCAACAATGCCTTCCATACTCTATCTCAACAGAAGCCACGGAGAAGAAATTCAGGTTGCCATTCACCCTGTTGATCTCAACCAGGTTTGGTTTTCTGGAAGAGGAGGTATTTATTCACTGACTGATTATGTCCATGAAAGATTTGCAGATTCATACGATAATGATCCACGAATTCTTGTCACAGGTCCTGCTGCAGCAGCTACCGCCTTTGGTGCTATTGCCTCAATGCCAATTAAAAAGAAAGAGATTACCTATGTGGATACATGGGCAGGGCGAGGCGGTTTTGGTTCCAAAATGCTTCAGGAACATGGAATTGCTGCAGTAATATATGGAGGAACATTCATTGATGATGACTTTAGAGATAGAAAGGTTGCAGATCAATGGTTTGTTGACAAATACAATAAAAAACTTGCTGCAAAGGATCTTGAGGCAACAGCCAAATATAGGTTTGACCCTAATTTTGATACAGGGGGAACCTTTGGAGTAAACTATGCAACTCTTGGCGGCAGGATGATTTCTTTTAACTATAGAAGCATTTACTGGAGTGAAGAGAAGAGGCTTGAGATTCACGAAAAGTTTATTCGCAACCATTATTTAAAACAGTTCAATGAAGAGACGATTAAGCCACAAAAGCAAACTACCTGTGGCGAGCCATGCGTTGCTGTGTGCAAAAAAATGAGAGACATTTACAAAAAAGACTACGAGCCATATCAGACCATGGGACCTCTTTCTGGAATATTTGATCAAAGAGCAGCAGAAAAACTCAACCATCATGCAGACATGTATGGCTTTGATGCCATATCTGCCGGAGGTCTGGTTGCATGGCTGATGGACTGTCTTTCAGATGGACTAATATCCCATGAGGATCTTGGTATCTCTGACAAAAAGCCAAATTTTGATCCAGACAACTTTGATGTAGTTGCTGACTCTATGAGAAATGCAGACATAGGCTGTGAAATACTTGATTCCATTATCTATAAAAGGGGAACTCTCAACCTGCAGTCAGGAGCAAGAAAACTTGCAAGAAAGCTCGCTGGAGCAAAAAGCAAAGAGATATTGGATCGCCTTGTATGCGTTGGTTTTGCACGCAACGGATGGATGGTGCCAAACCAATACTGGACACCAGGGGTTCTCTCGCCAATGGCAATAATGGGTAAATACTTTATGTATTATGGAGAGGATTTTCTGCCACCAAGGGAGCTCGGCAGGCAGGATGCGGATCGATTCAAAAAAGAGCTTATACTGGATAACATGGGAACCTGCAGATTTCACAGAAAATGGGCGGAGGAAATTCTTCCAGAGGTAATGGGCTCCCTCTTTGGATTAGAAAAAGAGTACCTTCAGAAGATATCCAGAGCTGCAACAAGGATCAACAGTAGAAACTCCTCAATATTCTGGGAGAGCGAAAGAAATATAGATTTTATCTATACCTTCCTTAAGCGCAAGAGAGATGTTGATGGAGTAAAAAATCCAGAGCTTGATAAATGGATAGCAGAATTTGAAAAGGATAAAAAAGAAGCTGCCCTTGAATTCTGGTATGAAATACACAAGGGAATTCAGGAGAGCCTAAGGGATTATTGATTTGTATCTTTCTTTGAGGTTATAACAAAAAAGCCATATTGAGCAAATAAATTTGGCATGATTCTTACCTTACAAGATTTACTTTTATTTGTGTGTGGGTCACCACACACAATTTTTTTTATAAAATTGAAAATTTTATTTTTGCCTTCACCGACCAAAGAAAAATGCTGCTGCTGCAAAATCTTAAAAGAAAACTCCTTTTCCATCCTTTTCATATCCTTTATTGTAAGAAGATGTATGTTTGGAGAATTATACCATTCATAAGGGAGCAACTTGCTCACAGGCATTCTTCCTTTAAATAAAAGAAAGAGCCTTATCCTGTAATAGCCAAAATTAGGAAAGCTCACTATAACCTTTTTACCTATGCGAAGAACTTCCTTTAATACAAGATCCGGCCTCTTGGTATTTTGAATTGTCTGATTGAGAATTACATAATCAAAGGAATTATCTCTGTAATCAGATAGACCCTCATCAATGTCTGCCTGATAGGAATAAACACCTTTTTCAAGGCATCTGCTAACTCCCTCCTCAGAGATCTCCACTCCACATCCATTGACGCCTTTGTTCTCCTGCAGCAAAAACAAAAGGGTTCCGTCACCACATCCCAGGTCAAGGACTCGAGAACGCTCCGGGATTTCCTCAACAACAAGATCATAGCCTATATACTCTTCCATAAATTAAAACTCACTTTTTTTAAATTCGCTTTTCAAAAAATTTTTGATATTCTTTTCAAGGATCTCATTGGGCAACAAAAAGGCATCGTGCCCATTGTCTGTCTCAATATCAATATAGTTTACATTCTTGCCATTGACTCTCAAGGCTCTAACTATCTCCTTTGAATTACTACTTGGATAAAGCCAGTCAGAGGTAAAACTAATGACAAGATAATTAGCACTTACATTTTCAAAGGCTGCTGTTAAGCTACCGCCAAAATCCTCTTTAAGGTCAAAGTGATCTATAGCTCTTGTAATATAGATATAGGAATTCGCATCAAACCTCTCTACAAATTTTATACCTTGATACTTTAGATAGGACTCAACCATAAATTCAGAGCTTACACCTGCTTTTCCCTGATGAGAATCCTGAAACTTTCTTCCGAACTTCTCGTGCATGTGTTTTTCTGACATATATGTAATGTGGCCGATCATCCTTGCAAGGGATAATCCAGCCTTTGGTATTCTTGAGTTATAGTAATTGCCATTATTCCAGTGAGGATCGTTGAAAATAGCCTGTCTGCCAACCTCATTAAAGGCAATACCCTGAGCAGAAAGAGAGGCGGATGTTGCTATGGCTATACAGGATTCCACCATATCAGGATAAGATATAGTCCATTGCAAAGCCTGCATCCCGCCCATAGAACCACCTGCCACTGCAAGAAGCTTTTTTATGCCAAGGTGATCAATGAGTTTTTTCTGAGCATTAACCATATCTGCAATTGTAACCATGGGAAAATCCATTCCATAGGCTCTTCCTGTCTCTGGATTTATTGAAGCAGGGCCTGTGGAACCTGAACAGCCACCAAGAACATTGGAGCATATAACAAAATATTTCTCAGTATCAAAGGCTTTTCCAGGACCTATATAGAGATCCCACCATCCTGTATTTTTATCCTTTTCTGAGTAAAAACCCGCAGCATGAGCGCTGCCAGAAAGAGCATGTAGTATCAATATGGCATTGCTCCTATTTTCATTTAAGACCCCATAGGTCTCATAAGCTAAAGTAACAGGTCCTATTTGACTTCCATTGGATAAAATAAAATAATCAGGAGGATAAGAGAAAGTAAAATACTCTGTTTTAACAACACCTACTGTTCCCTTTTTTGCGCTTTCCTTTTTTGTCATAAAACCGCCCTTATTTTAATAAGACAGCGGCTCTTAAAAAAGTTAAAGCTGCTGTCTCATCTCTCGTATTATTAAGCAATAATACGCTGGAATTAGCACCTGCCCTTATTAAAGGGTGGTTGCCGCAGTTTCCCAGGGCCAGTCCCTCCACTGCTCTTGATAAGACATTAAAAAACGCTAACGTGCTAAAACAGGTCTGTAAATGTGTCAATAAAAATTAATTACTACTGGCCAAGAAGCTTTAAGGATTCTTTAATTATTTGCTCTATGGTAAGATTTTTTGAATTTTTCATTATCTCATTTACAGAGGCTCTTGCCTTTGCTTCATCAAATCCAAGAGAAACCAGGGCCTCTAAGGCATCATTTTTTTCATCAGGAGTTGGATTCCCATCCATGGGAATCATCTCAAGCTTTGGAAGAAGCCTTTTAAGCTCAAATAGAAGCTTTTCCCCTTTTGCTTTGCCTATACCAGGAATTTTTGTAAAGGCAATAAGATTGCTATTTTTCACCGAGGCCATTAAATCCTCAGGAGACATGCCAGATAAGATTGCAATAGCCATGGAAGGACCTATGCCGCTGATTGAAATAAGAATCTTAAAGAGATCCCTTTCTGTTTCACTATAAAATCCAAAAAGTCTAAACTGATCCTCCTTATGCAATGTCCAGACAAAAAGAGTTACTTCTTTGTCTTCATGTATCTTTTGATATGTTGAAAAAGGTATTGTCAGTTCAAAACCTATATCATGGACATCTAAGATAAGTTCTGTTGGCTTAATATGAATTATCTTGCCCTTGAGTCTTGCTATCATAGGATTCCCTTTGAAATTATGAGCAAAAATTTTAGAGGTTCTTCATAATAAATTGCTCAATATATAGCTTCTCAGAAAGCTTGAGAGTTGAAGTCTTAAGTCTCATCATTTCACTGTCAAAGGCCTTTATATCAGAAATATCCACCATTTTTTTATCAACAGAATTATTAACACTGTATTGCTTTATTAAGTTATTCAATGATTCAACTCCCTTTTTGCTAACAAGGAGTATTTCCTCTGTATTCAAGTCTATAGAACTCCTCACAAGGGCAATGTCAGATTTCTTCATTTCACGCTCTGAGTAATTCCTGCCAAAAAGCCTATAAAAATAAATAACTGCATCCTTCTTTGCAATAAAATGGTAAGACCCAGAAAACAGTGCAATAATAAAGATAATAAGGAAGGAAAGTAAAAGCCCAAGTAAAGTATCAATAACAGTTACAACCATAAAACTTGCATCAATAGCTGGCAAAAGAGAAAAGTGTATTATATGAAAAAATCCATAGTATATACAAAACAAAAAGGCGATCTGAATAGGGTTATATCTAACCTTCCAGCTTATCTCTGCAAAATCCCTCCTCTCCATTGTTTTTATAGAGGAGTTATCAGGTATTACTATGCTATAGGGATTATAGGCATGACGCTTTTCTATAAGGTGAGAAGGTATCTCTGTGTTTAAGGTAACCTTCAAAGACATTGCCTTTTCAAATCTTTTGGCAAAATTAAGAGCCTTTTCTTCATCATAAAAACGTGACACAAGCATAAGAGAATTATATCTGTTTCTAAGCATTATCTCGTATTCAGGCTTATCCCTGTTTATTAAATACTGAATTATTATCTCACTGAAATATTTAAAGGGAATTTTCAAAGGAGATATATCCCACCCAGTAGATTCCACAAGGCTTAAGTAACCTGGCTCTTCATTAATCAGGATCTTATAGTAGCTTGAATTAAATAGAAGAAATAATCCTGAAAACAAACAAACAATACCAAGACCTATAAGAAGATGATCTATGTGACGCACAATGCTTATAAAATAAACACCACAGGCAAGCATTACTGCACCTGCTGAGGCTAACAAAAAAGGAGCAAATATTGAGGTTTTAACATTTATTCCATTGTCAGAAAAACTTACAACTGATTTCATAGATTATTTCTCTTTATATTGGATTTTATTATAGCCACTGTTTTAATTATATAAGCAAAGTCTCATTTTCAACAATTTTTTTAAAATTTAAGTTGCTCTTTTCAATAAAATGCTTAAAATGTTTTTATGAAACAGAGCAATTTCCCACTAAAAAAATTCTCGGATTTTCTTAGAGAAAATGAAATACTGCAAAGGCATGACCCTCTTTTTAGAAGTGCCTTTGGTTCCAGCAAAGAGGGAAACCTTTTAAGTTCATGGGAAATGTCCTTTCGCTCCATAGGATTTTTCTCAAGCCTTGGCGGAAGAAATATCTTTGGAAAAGAAGAGGTTGTTTTTATAAATGTCCCTCCTACAGAAACAGGGATAAAACCCCTTGCTTCAGATTTACCCTATGGCTGGACTGGTAAGATCAATGAATATATATCTGAGCTGGCGGTTTGCTGGGCCTTTGAATTGCTCTCAGATGACGAAACCATGAAATTTTTGAAAAAAAACAAACCTTTTGTTGATTTCAGCTATCTGGACAGCAATGGACCTGGTGAAATTACTGTCCAGTTTAATGGCGATTTCTGGATTATAGTTTAATTTTCCTCTTCTCTGTAATAGAGATCTATGTCAAAGCCACCAAAGGATGATTTAAAGGAGATGTTTACATTATCATAAAGAGCCTTTACAGAAATAGCCTCCTCATTAAACAGTGGAGGAGAAAGCACAAGATCATGCTTAGAATATTGCATTAGATTGGCAAAGGTTCCTGTTATCATATTGGCTATTTCACCTGCAACATCTGTAGATACACTCTTGCTTATCTTTGCCTTCGAATCCCCTATAAAATAGCGGGATATTTCTGTAAGAGTCTTTTCTGGCATATTGATAACAAGCTCCCCCTTTAATGTGCCATTTATTTCAATTGAAATTTGGGGATCCCTTGGAGATGCCTGAGACTCATAGACCTCAGAAATCGAGTGATCATTAAGAAATTTCTTAAATATATGATTCACAGATTTTGTAAGAATCTTTGAATATGCATCATAATTATCGCTCATAAAAAACCTCAATATCTATAAGCTGTCAGATATTATGTCATATATAAGTCATTTCATAATAATGGTCAATTAAAAATTTCTCAAAAAAAATCTAATTCTGGAGTTTCTAATCTCATCTTTAAAAGCTTCACTTTTCTTCTTTTGAAAATATTTATCTTTTTTGTTCCTTTGAGGTAAAGAATAAATAGCTTCTTTTTTTATCTTTTCCCTTTGCCTTTATACATAAAATTTACTTATTCAATATATAGAGATAAAAATTCAATAGTGCAGCAAAACTCACCCATAATATGTAGGGGACAAGCAAAATACCCGCAGGCTTTGACACTCTATAAAAAACAATTATATTCACCAATATGGCTAACCATAAAACGATTATATCTATAAGAGCCCAAAAAGGGCTTCTTAGACCAAAGAAAAATAAAGACCAAATCAAATTAGCAAAAAGTTGAGTAAAAAAAATATTAAGTAAAAGGACCTTCTTACCACCAAAATTATTCTTCCATATAATGTAAAATGACAAGCCAATCAATATAAACAACAAGGTCCACACTGGAGAAAAGACCCAATTTGGCGGATTAAAATCAGGCTTTTTTAAAGTTTTGTACCATGTATCAACAGAACTTGAGGTAAAAAAAGATCCAATGAATCCTATAAATAAAGGGATTGCAATTGAAATTACAAGTTTTATATAATTCATATTGGAACTCCTGAATTTTTTATGTTTCTTCTATATTATTCTTCAAGAAATTATATATAACTTACAGTAAATAAATAATTAAAGGAATATAGCAGAACTGAATTAAATTACAACATACTTTAACGTTAACCCTATAACTTTTCAAACTTTCTAAGACTTTAATAAAAAAAATATTTACAACCTATCATTATTTTTTAATAGTGCATGTTTATTTTTGAAAAAAGTAAGCATAATAATTAATTTTTTCTACAAAAAGCGAGGTATTATGGCAAAAATCAAAGCCTTCAGGGCCTTAAGACCAAAAGTGGAATTGGCTTCACAAATTGCAGAACTACCCTATGATGTTGTATCCCTTGATGAGGTAAAGGCGATCACAAAGGACAATATCTATAATTTTTATCATATAACCCGTTCAGAAGCTGACCTGCCAGAGGGAACAGATCCTTATAGCCAGGAGGTATATATAAAAGCAAAAGATACTCTCGATGACTTTATAAAAAAAGGATATTTGATTCAGGAAGAAAGCCCAAAGCTATACCTATACTCTCAGATAATGGATGGACGGATGCAAACAGGTATTGTGGCATGTGCAAGTATTGATGACTATATGAATGGCATTATAAAAAAGCATGAGCTCACACGGGAGGATAAAGAATTAGACAGAACTCGACATACTGATATTGTAAATGCAAATACAGGTCCTGTTTTTCTTTTTTACAAAGACACAGATGAAGGCCGCAAAAATCTCATAAAAAAAGCAATTGCGACACCCCCAATATATGACTTTACAGCTACAGATGGCATAAGGCATATTGTAAGAATAATTGACGATGAAACTATTTCAAAAGAACTAATTGCCTCCTTTGAAAAGGAAGAGCTTTATATTGCAGATGGTCATCACAGAGCAGCCTCTGGTGTGAGAGTTGGGAAAATGAGGAGAGAAAAATTAGAAAAATACACAGGGGATGAAGAATTTAACTACTTTCTTTCTGTAATATTTCCTCACTCTGAACTTAAAATTCTCTCTTATAACAGAGTAGTAAAGGATCTTAACTCAATGTCAGTTGAAGATTTTAAAAAAGCCCTCGGGAAAAACTTTAAACTGACCAGAGATAATAAAAAAATCCCAGAAAGAGTAAACACCTTCTCAATGTATCTGCAAAGGGAGTGGTATACCCTCACCCCTCTCTTTGAAATATCCGATGACCCAATTGAATCCCTTGATGTAACTATAATTCAAAAATATATCCTTGAGCCTCTACTTGGCATAAAGGATCCTAGGAAGGATAAGCGAATAGATTTTATAGGAGGCATAAGAGGAACAGCTGAGCTGGAAAGGGTTGTTGATGCCGGTGATTTTGCAGTGGCTTTTTCAATGTATCCAACAGAGATTGAACAGCTAATTAAAGTCTCTGACGCTGGTTTAATTATGCCACCAAAATCTACATGGTTTGAGCCTAAACTCAGAGATGGGCTTCTTATACACCTGCTTGATTAAAAAGTATAGATCTCAATTGCATTGCTACCCTTTTCACAGGCAGAGGTTGTAGCAAACTCAGACCTTCTTATAAATGACTCAAGTATGAGTTCATTTATAAGTTGAGTCTCTGCATCGCCACCCTTTACCATATCTGATGGATCAAGCTCTGATATGCCTATGGTTAAACAGGGCTCAATATATTTATCCTTATACTTAAACTTCTTTTCCTGGATTTTTTTTATAATTCTCTCAGCAACCTTTTTTGCATCCTCACTTCTGGCGTGGGGTAGATATATAAGGAATCTACTAAACTCAAAACGCCCAATCTTATCATAGGGCCTTATGGACTTCTTAAGCCTTGAGGCAAGCTCAGCCAAAAAGGCATCAAAAACTTTAAGTCCAAAGTCTCTTTGGATCTCATCATAGTTGATAAGATTAATCATTATAGCGGAGGCAAACTCATTTTGCCTTGAGGCTCTTCCCATCTCACTTTGAATTTCATCTATGAGAGCTCTCCTGTTGAGCAAAGAGGTAACAGGATCTTCCTTCGCAAATTTTAAAAGCTTTTTCTTTGTTTTAATAAATGATCTATTAAGTTCAATCACTCTCCTTGCAACTGTTATCTTGGCAAGGACCTCTTCCCGTGAAAATGGAATAAGGAGAAAATCATCTGCTCCAGAGCGAACTCCCTCAAGAAGTCCTTTCATGGAATCCTTTGTGCCTATTACAATTAAATATATGTAACCAGATTTAATTTTAATTTTTTTTATGTCAGAGCATACAGCGGGATTTAAACCCTCTGACCAATTTAATATAATTACCTCAGGGGAATGCTCTTTGATACTTTCTTCAATGGAATCAATATTGCTGGAAATTAAATCAAAACCAGAGGAAAGACCCAACTCCTCTATGGCTTTGGTTAATGTTCTGGTCTGATTGACAAGAAGAGCTTTCATATCCCCCCTCCTCTTTAAATTTTCTCTTAAATTATCTCAAGGGAATCTATTTGTCAATAAATTTAACTTATTAAAAATATCCCCTAAAATAAAACTTCATTCTATTTCTATGATATATGGTGTTATATAAAGAACCTTCTCATCAGGGATATTGTATCTTTGAATTATTTTTAAAAGTGGCTTTATATCAGACCAAACACTCTCTTCACTTTTCTTTATAATTCTTTGCAGATAGCTTCCTCTTTCAGGTAAATGCCTAACCTGGTAGGAACTTTCTATACCACTTAAGTTCCTTACATATTCTATTGCCGCAAGCAGCCCCTTATTCTCATCAACGAGTTTATTTTCCCTTGCAGCTTTCCCGGAATGAATTTTACCTTCTGCAACAGAGCTTATATCTTCCTTAGAAATTCCTCGTGCCTCAATTACCCTTTCTGTAAACCTATCGTATATAAAATCAATATTCTTTTGAAATAGCTCTTTTTCCTTCGGAGTCAAATCCCTGGACTCAGAAAATATATCAGCAAAGTCACTCATCTTTATAGTCTCTGTAGAAATACCAAGCATTGAGTATAGCCTTGCAAGAGATACCTTACCCGCAACAACTCCTATTGACCCTGTAATTGTTCCTTTCTCTGCAAAGATCCTGTCCCCTGTGCAAGAGATATAATAGCCGCCGGAAGCTGCCATATTACCAAAGGAAAATACAACTGGCTTTGGAAATCTTTTTTTCATAACCAATAAATAATTCCACATAAAATCAGATGCTGCAGCAGAACCTCCCCCTGAATCAATCCTTATAACAACGCCCTTGATGTTATCATCCATAAAAGCACGATTCAAAGACTCTCTGTAATCATAGTCCCCTGTTGTTGTAGAAAAAGAATTAGCCGCTCCCTCCCCGGAGACTATTGACCCTGTGACATGAATTACTGCTATCTCAGGTATAGCTCCCCAGCTTCTTACTTTTTGATATTCTTCTATGTAATGCTCAAACTTAACAAAATCAACTGCCTCTACCATAGATTCTGTAACGCTATCTCTGTGCATGACCTCATCAACAAATCCCTTTGCCTTTGCTGTTGCTGGCTCATAAAAACCAGCAGCAAATAACTCTTTAACAGAATCCTCCGTAATCTTCCTTGACTCGACAATATCAGATACATACTGATTATTCAAATCTTCAAGCAATTCCTTCAAATTCTCCCTTGCTGCATCAGACATGTTTTCCCTTGTAAACTGCTCATTAAAAGACTTATACCTTCCCTTTGACACTGACTCATACTTTACTCCAGCCTTATCCATAAGCCCCTTAAAAAAGTAAGCCTGCATTTTAAGGCCTGTTATTGCAAATGTGCTGTTTGGAGTAAAATAGATCTTATCCGCTGCTGTTGCAAGATAGTATTCTTTATTGCCAGAGTAATTTAGCAAAGCAATGACTCTCTTTCCCCTCTTACGTAAAATTATAAGCTCTCGCCTGAGCTCCTGTATTTGAGCAAATCCAAAGGCAACTGAATCAATATCAATAACCAGTCCATTGATGGACTCATCATTGGCAGCACATCTCAGTCCATCAATCAATGAATGAAAGTTCCTTTCCCTGATCATAATAAATTGTTGCTGAGGATTTTCTTCAGCAAAATTTCCATTGACCCTTAAATAGAGAAACTTTTCCCTATCATAAAACCTTATTGCATTATCATCCCTTGATAAAATAAAAGCAAATCCACCTGAGGAAAATCCCTGTTCATCCCTATGATTCTTTCCTCCATTGGCATTGAGAGATAAAATAAGAGGTCTTTCCTTCCTGAAAGAAAAAGGAGAGCTCAGCCCAAAAGAAAAATTTTTGTCGCTATCATATTTTGCAGTAAAAGCAATCCCGCTATAAACAATAGCCTCAAAGCCAAAGGAATAGTAATTATCAAAATCTAAATCCTTGCTAAAGAAGGTAGCATCTGCAGTCCATGTTAAATTCTCTCCAAAAGGCCTAAGTGCAACAGAATAAGTCGCCGTTTCAAAATTTTTAACAACTGCAGACTTATCTCTGTAATCCCTTAAGACCACCCCAAAAGATAAAAAAGAAAAAGGCCTTAGCAAAAAACCAACATGCCATATTCTATTACTGTCCAGAGCCTCATAAGTAGAAGAAGTGGTTGTGTATCCTATACCAATGCCAAAGGAGTTATTAAATAAAAATCCTCTATTTATGCTATAAAGAGAAACCTTTTCTCTAAGTACTCCATCATCTGATGATAGATTATAATTGCTATAGATAAAATCAAAATCAAGGATATTGACCAGAGCAAAGTGATCATAGTTTGAAGAGTTTTTTACAAAGGAATAGGCTAAAAATGGATAATTATATCCCTGAGTAAACACAGGATTTGCCAATGATGAAAAAGAGTCAGCTGAATAAGCAGAGGAAAGCACCTGAGGAGGATTATAATACTTTGTATTTGAAGCAAAGGCAATATATGGAATTATTAAAAGCAAAAGCAAAAATTTTTTCATAACTACATTATCCTCCCATGAATCTTAAGTAGTTTTAGAAAATCATCTTTTATCTCTCTGTGAATTTCATTAATATCTCTATTCCCATCAATAACCAGAAATCTCTCATCGATCAACTTAAGATAGTTATCCCTGACCTTTGTTAAAAAATCAATTTTCTCAAAAAGCTCAATATTACCATTTCTCCTCAGTTGAATTCTATCCATTGCCTCTTGAGGCAAGATATCAATAAAATAGACTCTATGAGGTAAAGGAAATCCTTCATCTATATTCATTTTTATTATATCTATAGCATCAAACTCCACTCCTCCCTGATATGCTGCGTTGGAATAAAAATAGCGATCCATAATAATGACATCCCCTCTTGTTAAAGCAGGCTTAATGTTGAGTTCAACGTCATCATGCCTATCCTTTATGAAGAGATCAATTTGTTGTAAAACAGGTGGCAGAGTATTTGATTTTAGAATCTCCCTTATTTTTTTCCCAAAAAATCCTTCTGTGGGTTCATGTAAAAGCAGAGAATTGATTCCATGGTTCAATGTAAATTCATATAACATTCTGCTCTGAGTAGATTTGCCAGAGCCATCAATGCCTTCAAAAACACAAAAGATTCCATTCATAGAATAACCTGAAGAGATAATTTATTTTTTAAAAGTAAGTTGCCTTTTATGTTAAATCTTATTAACTGAAATTCTTAAATTTCATTGAAGCCTTTTTCAATCTATCCATTATAGCAAGACCAAGACCCTTTTCTGGAAGTCTTTGAGCATAAATTCTTTTTATGTCGAGAGAATCAAGAAAATGCAAGGCTAAAAATAAATTTGCAGCTGCCTCTCTAAGATCTCCATCAGCAGAAAGAATAAAGCTTCTATCTAAGGGAATATTAAAGGAAGGTTTTGTAAAGAATAAAAATCCAGCATTATTATCATCAACAGGAATTTTATCCACAAGGACAACTGGCTTTTGTGGTGAATAGTGATAATCCAGTTGACCTGGAGCCTCAACTTTTAAATGTTGTTGCATTTCCACAACTTCAAGACTAAGGCAATCCTCAATAGCCTCTTTGGGGATTCCTCCTGGCCGCAATAATTTTATAGAATCCTCCTCGATTTTCACTATGGTGGACTCAATTCCAACCAGACACTGCCCTCCGTCTAAAATAAAATCAACAGCATTACCCAATTGCTCAAAGACATGTCTTGCAGTTGTAGGGCTCAGGGAGCTAAACTTATTGGCACTTGGTGCTGCAACAACTGTGGAGCTCTCCCTTATAAGAGAAAGAGCGGTTTCATGTGAAGGCATTCTCACAGCAACAGTTTCTAAACCTGAGGTTACTATATCTGGAATATTTTCTCTCTTTTTTAAAATCACAGTTAAAGGACCTGGCCAGAATCTTTCTATAAGAAACTCAGTTCTTCTGTCCGGGCTTTGGGCGACTTTTAAAATATCAGCTTTATTTGCTATATGAACAATCAGAGGATCAAAATAGGGTCTTTCCTTTGCCTCAAAAATTTTAGCCACAGCCTCAGGATTTGTAGCATCAGCCCCAAGTCCATAAACAGTTTCAGTTGGAAAAGCAACCAGGCCTCCCTTTTTTATTACCTCTGCTGCTTTCTTAATGTTTTCTTCACTGTCTTTTAATATAATCATGGCTAAATACCTTTGACAATATCCTTTGTTTTGCCTCAATAGAGTCAACAAAATTTTAAAGCAATTCTTTTAAAAAATATTCTTTACAAAGTAAGGAAAATAAATATTTAGCTATCATCCCTTAAATTTATGGAGAAAAAAATGTCTATAAGCTATAAAGATGCAGGAGTTGACGTTCATGCTGGAAACCTTTTTGTAAAGAAAATAGCTCCCTTTGTGCGTTCCACTTTTACAGAAAAGGTCCTCACTGATATAGGAGGCTTTGGAGCTTTATATGATGGCTCATTTAAGGAGATGGAAGAGCCTGTGCTTGTTTCTGGAACAGATGGAGTGGGAACAAAACTCAAAATCGCCCAGATGATGAACAAGCATGATACAATAGGAATTGATGCTGTTGCTATGTGTGTCAATGATATAATTGTAAATGGAGCAAAACCGCTTTTCTTCCTTGATTATATCTCCTGCGGAAAATTAGATATAGACAAAATGACGGATATAGTTAAAGGAATTGCAGAAGGGTGCAGGCAGGCTAAATGCTCACTTGTTGGGGGAGAAACAGCAGAGCACCCTGGCATAATGAAAGAAGATGATTACGATATAGCAGGATTTGCTGTAGGAGTTGTTGACAAAAAGAAAATCATAGACGGCAGAAATATTTCCCATGGTGATATAATCATAGGACTGCCTTCCAGCGGAATTCACTCAAATGGATTTTCCCTTGTGAGAAAGCTTCTTCTGGAAAAAAAGGGATATGCCCTTACTCAAAAATTTTCAGATCTAAGTGAGAACTTAGGAGAAACTCTCCTTAAGCCAACTGTTATATATGTAGATCAAATATTTCACCTCCTCAGCAATGGAATAGATATAAAAGGCCTTGTCCACATAACAGGGGGAGGCTTTTATGAGAATATACCAAGAATACTGCCAGATACAACCTCTGTCAAAATTGACAAGAATTCCTATCCCCTACTACCTATTTTTAAGATTATTCAAAGAGAAGGAAACATAGAAGAAAGGGAAATGTACACCACCTTCAATATGGGAATAGGCATGATGATTTTTGTTGCAAGGGATTTAGCCTCTAAAGCTATATCTCTACTTAAAGAGATCAACTGTCCTGCTTACACAATAGGAGAGGTTATTAACAGAGACTCTGAGAAAGTTATTGTAATATAAAAAATCTAAAAAACTACATAACTTCTGCCGATAACAAAATATAATCCAGATTATCCAGAGGGATATATGCGCAATATATTTTTGGCAATTATGCTATTGTTTGTTTCTGTGATTTCGTACAGTCAAAACAATAGCACCACAGTGGACAATAACCAGAATCAGAATAATCCAAAACAGGAAGTTCCAAAGGAAAATACAGATAAATCCTCCATACCAGAGGGATATGGCAACATTTCCTGGGGCATTCTTCTTTCAGATGCCAAGGACAAAATTGCTGGCAGGCTCACCTATACTGATGAAAAAACAGTAATTATATCAAAAGAAAGCGAGATTCAATATTACTACGGTTTCTTTTATAAAGAGCCAGAGGAAAATGAAGCAGCAGAAAATACAGAGGCAGTGCAACAAAAAGACGAAGGAAAGCTTTTTTATGTATTGATATCATTTCCCTACATTGACAAGGATCTGATATATGAAAAGATAAAAGAAAAATATGGCATTCACACAGGGGAAACCCTGAAGGACAATCAGGGAGCAATAGTGTGGGATTCAGAAAAAACTGTAATTATCATGTGGGTTGAGAGATACAACAAAAAACCCTATTGCAGAAAAATCACATATCTAAGCAAAGAAATTGCAAAAGAGCTGAATGAGTACACAAAGAATATGTTTATCAAAAAAGAACTGGATGTTTTAAAAAATCTAAAGCCATAAAAAAAGGGGGCAAAATCGCTCCCTTTTTTTATTATATTATTGATGAGTTATAAATATAGGAATTAATCCTATTCCATCATCTAAATAATCAAGAGCCTTCCCTATTACAGAACCAATCTTATCGAAGGAATCAATAACTCCTTTCATAGCACATCCTGGCGTATCTGAAGCAACAAGGAGATCCCCTGGCTTTATGGGATTTTGTCTTGCATCAACTCTACAAAGACCCTTGCCTGCAAGAATTACAGGATAAACTTTTTCTTCTTTCCCTGAGTTATTAATTACAACAAGAGGATTGCCAGAAACAACACCTATAACTGCTGTAGTGTAACTCTTTGAGGATCTGGAAAGTATGGACTTACCCTTGTCACTTGCAACAAGCAGATCTCCAGTAGCAATAAACTCTGCCTCATCAGCCTCAAAAAACTCAACTATATTCCCTGGATATTCTAAGTTTAAAGAAGAAAAAGAAACATTCCCATGGAATTCACAGGAACCCTTTGCAAAAAGCGCCTTTCCCTCTCCCTTAAGTTCTATAGAAGAATCAAAAGACTTAAGCTCATTTCCATAGCCATCAGCAATAAGCGCAAAGTCATGCTCGCTGCCAAAAAGGCCTCCTGCACCAAACCTTGATATTCCAAGAACACCTGCACCTCTTTGAAAATCTCCACTGGACTGACCTCTAACTCCAACATGAGAGCTATGTCCAACTATACCATAGGTAAGAATATAATCCTTAGATAAAACCCCTGCAATCCCTGTAATACCAACTGAATGAGACTTATCTGAAATATTATTTGCATATATTATAGATGAATCATGAGAAGGTGCTGTAATATCCTTGAAAATCTCTTCCTTTTTATCTTTTATAACTATAGTTCCAGAGTGACTGCTGAAATCATGGTTAATCGGTGCATAATCATGACTATGAGGCAAAGGTTCTCTTTTATCACTTAACCTCTCATCATCCCCCTGAACTACTTTCCCGTGGGCTTTTTCTCCATTTTTTGCAAGGCGAACAATTCCTGAAGTTTCCTCTGTTGCATCCTTTAAGCGCCTGTCATTTCCCTGAACTACTACTCCTTCTCTATCCTCTCCATCCTCCGCAAGCTCCACTATCCCCTTGCTCAAGGTAGTTGCATCCTTTAAGCGCCTGTCATTTCCCTGAACCACTACTCCTTCTCTGTCCTCTCCATCCTCCGCAAGCTCCACTATTCCCTTGCTCAAGGTCGTTGCATCCTTTAAGCGCCTGTCATTTCCCTGAACCACTACTCCTTCTCTATCCTCTCCATCCTCCGCAAGCTCCACTATTCCCTTGGATGATATTGTGGCATCTTTAAGCCTTCGATCTGTGGAAAGAACAACTGCTCCTTCAGTAACAGCACCATCAGCAGCAAGAAGAACTATTCCCTTTGAATAAACACTTGCATCTTTAAGACGCCTGTCATTGCCCTGAACCACTGTTCCCTGATCTGTTCCGCCATCTGGCGCCAACTTTGTTATTCCATAGCTTTCAGTGGTAGCCTTCTGAAGCCTTGAGTCATTTCCAGAGACAACTGCATGCTCCTTATATTCTCCATCAGGACAAAGCCTCACTATTCCAAAATTAGTCTCTGTGGCATTTTGCAACCTTGAATCATTGGATTGAACAACAGCATTGGGATTTGTTTCTCTGTTATAGGCAAGCCTGACAATACCAGGCCTTTGCTCTGTGGCATTTTGCAACCTTGAATCATTGGACTGAACAGCCAGACCTTCTGTAGATTCACCGTCATTTGCAAATTGGACTATCCCTTTAAAAACAGTTGAGGCCTCCCGTAACCTGCTGTCTGTGGATTGGACAACCTTCCCTGGAGCAACCTCTCCATCCATTGCAAGCCTAACAATACCAGCATGAAAAACAGAGGCATGGGGAGTAATATCTCCTGCTGTATGAGTATGATAAAAATTAACAGGAGCAGCTGAGATCTCCATGTTTTTAATTTTTATTCCCTTTTTACCCTGTCTTAAACTTTTACTATAGGCCTCAAGCTTTACAAATCTTGCAGATCTAATTCCAGTGACCCAGCTATAGCTTTTATTCATCTCTGACTCAAAATTAGTCTCATGAACCAGTGTGAGCCATATCTCATTGTCCACAGATGTCTCTATGGTAAACTTCTCTGGAAATCCATCAGTGGCAGATGTAAGAACTATTCTGTTAATGGATACAGTTTTACCAAGATCAACAAGGACATATTCAGTATCTCTATCATTTGAGGATTTCACCTCCCAGCATTTATCCCCACTTAAAAATAAATTATCTGGCGAGCATCCCTCTTCCCAACCACTGGCCTTGACCTCACTATAACCGGAGATGCCAATTTCAACTCTGCCTATCTCTGCAAAGTAAGAGCTACCAGAGACAGCAGGCTCAAGAATGAGCACCTTAAGATAACGCATAAGTGTAAGGGGAATGTCAATATCATAGCTGTTTGCTGAAAGAGAAGTATCCCTCTCTGAATAGAGAACACTCCAGGCAGATGTATCATTGCTGTATTCAAGCCTGAATGATATTGGGAAGGTTCCTGGTCCCTTTGGTGAAGTGCTGAGCCTGATATAATCAACTGGAAGTTCCTCTCCAAGATCAATAATTACATATTCATGAATCGCTGCACTGCGTTTTTTTGTGCTCCAAAATCCACTTTCTTTAAGTAAATTTTCTGGAGAGTTTATATCACTCTCACAGCTGGAAAAGCTATGTATTTTTCCTGTATAGTATTTTCTCTGACATATATTTATAAATTCCATTACAGCTCCACATTATTTTTTAAAATTTATTTTGATCTGCTACAACTTTTATTCTTATGTCAATTATAAAAAGAACGTATAAAGCTTATGATTAAAATAACGCACAGCAAAAGCCTTATAACTGCATCAAACCTTATAACTCCCTTAAGCCCACCAGAGGAAAAAGTAATCTCTGCATCACTAAAAGCGGATCTTATCTTTTCAGGATATATTAAAAGCAGAGGCCCTGTTAAAGCAATAATAAGACCAATATAAAAAATAATTCTACTCATATAGCCTTTATAGATGCTCAAAACAATTCCGATAAAAATAAGAACAATCCCATGGGAAGGAAAAAATTTACTAAAAACCCATCTCTTCCATAATTCAAAAGATTTAAGAGGGAAAAAAAACTCCATGAAAAAAATCAATCCCTGAATTAAAGCAAAGGACACAACAATATAGTCAATCATCAAATCTCCTCAACCATTCCCTTATGTGATTCATTATAAAAGCTATATCCTCCTGCCGTGTAAGGTTGTGATCACCATCATCAATTACATAGCTTGCAACCTCCCCTGCAAGATTATTAAGAAGTATACTGTGATTTACAAAAGGTACAACAGAGTCAAGCTTTCCATGGAACAAAATTGCAGGCTTTGATATTGACCTTGCAGCCTTAACTAAATCAACGCTTTTTAGCTCTTTAAAAAATTTATTATTTATTTCAATTCCAGAAAGCTTACTGGATCCTTCAGGATCCAGTTTGTCCACATCATCAGGAGTCATTTCAGGTATAATCTCCAGAAGATTAACTGGAGTGGCTATGAGAATAAGGCTTTCAAAGTCATCAAACTCTGAGGCAACATAAAGGGATACAGCAGCGCCCATACTTGATCCCATGAGATGAAGCCTTTTTATCCCATGTTTTTTGAATTCATCAATTGCCGCCCTAAGATCAGCAACCTCCTGCATAAAGGATATCTCTTTTATATTGCTCTGAGACTCCCCTGCATAAGAAAAATCAAAGGTCATAAGATGATAACCACAGGAAACAATATCCTCTGTCATTCCAGTAATCTTATAGCCATCCTTTGTTGAAAAAAGGCCATGACTAAAAATCACACCTTTGTCTGATGGAATTTCAGGGGAGCAGATCCTTGAACTTAAAGGAATCCCCTTTTTATTCAAAAATGAAAAATCTTTTCTTTTCATCACTTTCCCTTTTTCTCAAGTTTTATCAGTGGTTCAAAATATCCCTCAGAGGTATTGCCATCAATATATATTTGAAGAGGAATCAGTTCCATATAGCTTTTGTTATGTTCTTTAATTACCTTGCAATTAAACAAAAAGTAAGAGGATTTTGCCTTTTTATAAGCACCATGAGTGTTTAGATTTTTGACCTTTTCCTCTCTTTTCATCTCAGATATATTTATCCTGAGAATTCCCTTATCCTCAAAGGTATATATGCCTCTAAAAATCACAGAGGCACTATTTAGATATAAGATAACCTGAGCCTTATAGTTCTTACCAAAGGTAAAGGAATAGCCGTAATCATTTTCATAGTGCAAGTCCCAGTTTCCAGAAACATTCGTAAAATCTCCAGGCTGAGACTCTTGAGCAAAGGAAAAGCAATTAAGTAAAAAGACAAATATAAAAATTTCCAAAAAAGTAAGCTTTTTCATAAAAAATTTCCTGTAACAAAAGGTATATTATCTGTCTTATATAATGTTAGTATAATTTTATGTGTCAAATATTTAATTTATTGACAAAAGTTAATGCTCTTTTAAATCAAAGAAAACCAGGGGACGATCTGGTTTCGACTGCAACAGTAGTTCTGTAGTTGCATGCCGAGTGCGCTGTCATCTCGTAAATAATGGCAGATTAAACATAAGTGCAAACGAAAACTACGCTTTAGCAGCATAAAACCTGCTATGTCTTTCTGCATATTGCTCCTCTGGGTAGCAGAAAGGCATGAGCTACAGAGGATAGCCTGATACTTTGCCCCTAAGTTGAAGGCGAAAATCTAAAGGGATCGGCTTTTGAAACAGTGCCACATTCTGGTTCAAAGGCTTAAATGAAAAAGTGTGGATAAGCATGTAGACGCTGCAGGAGTATTTTGCAGGACGCGGGTTCGACTCCCGCCGTCTCCACAGAACTATTTTATGAGAGCAAGAATCTTCCTTCCATATTCAGAAAGCATCACCTTAGAAATAGTGAGGGAGCTTTCATAATCAACAATACCAAAATTGTTCATCCAGTTAATGAGATAAAACTCAACAAAGGAAATTGCAAAGGCATCATCTCTCTCTGCAATCTCTGTCATTTCAAAAAAATCACGGATAAAATCCCCAATATCTACAGGAATAAAAAACTCACCAAGAAAGTCTATAAAGATAGAACGTGTAGAAAAAAGCCTCTCTGCCAGTTCAGGGGATGATGGAAAGATATTTTTCCATTCAGTTTCATTCCAGAAGGATTTTAATATTTTTATAAAAAGCTCTTCTCTTGAAAGAGAACAGGATATTGTAGCTATTCTTTTATTATTCTGAACAATTCCTGCACTTCTGAGTATGTGCATCATCTGCTTTAGATAAATAACCACAAGCTCTTCATCATTTTCATGAAAAAGATGAAGAATCTCCCTTGCAAGAGAAATATAAAAGTCCTCAGTAAAGGAATTATCTGCCTTTATCTTAATGTTACCAGAGGTAATCTTTTCTATTATTGCCTGAGCGAGAATAAGGGCATAACAATTCTTTATTTTCATCTCATTGTTTTCTATATAGCCATCCTGTAGGGACATATAAAATTTTGTTACAGTGGAATAGCTTGATAATATATCTAAATTACTCCCCTGTGGCTCTATTAACAAAAATTTTCGGAAAAAAAATAAATCCTCTTGTTTTTTATTTACTATAACTTTATCTAACTTTCGTGATCTCATTATTACTTCATCTAATTTTTTTGCTCTGAGTCTACCGCATTAATAAAAAATCAAAAAAGGCAAGAAATAACAGACATCTCTATTTATGATAGAAATTAATTTAAGTCAAATAATTTTTCTATACAAATATTTTTTTTGCAAAATAATATCAATGGTAATTCTTAATATTTATCTGGAATAAAATGCTCCAATATCCCCGCCATATTCGGCGCTTAGGATATTGAAAATAGTATTTATTACACTAAAAGATATCCCCGAGAATTAATACTGAAACAGCATAATCATTACAATCACTTAAATCAATAGACGATGCCCCATCTATACTCTATTAAATTAAGCTAAGGGCTCTCTCCTGTGACATATTCCCTTGAGCTGAAATTGCTTCATAACTACTTTTTGCAATCATAGAAGCTGTGTTTCTATTGAGATTTTCAAAATCCTGAGCAGAGCCCGAAAGCCTTATACCTGGAAAGGATAGTAAAGCCCTTTTTATTGTGCTATCAATTTTCTCAGCTTGAGACTCAAAGGTTTTAGTAAAGGAATTAAAGACCTCCGGGGATATCTTTTCCCCTGAACTCATATCATCATAGGCTCTCATAAGTTCACCAGCTTCTCTGGTAAAGGAACCGCCAGAGACTCCTACAATTGGGGTAAAGATATTCTCTCCATAATTAGAGATAACGCTTTTAAATCCCGCAATATCTCCACCAACAAGATCAAATTCCACCTTGCCACCAGTCATAGTCTCAAAAGCCATACTTCTAAGCCTTGCTGAAATATCAATTGCCTTTTGAACTATCTGTCTTGATGTTTGAGCCATTGCCAGAGCCTCTGCTATTGCTCTGTCTCTTTGAACCTTTAAGCTTAAAGCTCTTTCTGTTGCAATATCTGAGGATACCTTTGCAGAAGATCTTTCAGTTGCATTACCACTTTTGAATGCAACAGTTGTAACATCCATTGTTATTTTCATAATACCCCCTCCCTGGTATTATTTTTGCTACTCTTATATAAAAACTTTTACGAAAGCAATTTCTCCAGCTTTTTAGCAGTTTCCTCATCAACATCTATAAATTCAATGCCCATGCCAGCTCTCTTTTCTGGAGATTCATCATTTCTTACCCATCGGACTATGCCCTTTACCTCAACCTCACCATCATCAGGGAGCATTACCGTCAGCTTAACACTTGCTCCATCACCAAGAGGTTCAGGTGTTGATATAAAAATGCCACCGCGACTTACATCAACTGCTGTGCTGCGAGAAACAAAATCATCCCCTCTGACTTCAGATTTTATTTTTTTTGTTACCCTTGTGCTCTTTCTCTTTTCTGACATCTTCCCCCTCCAGTAAAATCTCCACCACTTTTAACAATACAATAAAATGCAAAAAATTACAACTTTTTTTCAGTATTTATTCCTTAAGTTCTTGTAAAATAAAAATACTCTATTATCCCAGCCGCCTTCGGCGGCTGGGATAATATTTTCTTAATTTTACACTAAAAACTATATTTAGGAATAATTACTGACTTTTTTTTGCAAAGTGAAAGCTATTATTTAAATTGAAGCATTTTTATTCTTACCGCATGCCCATCTGCAGTTTTTTCATCTTGCTTTTTATAAGATTAATCTCCTCAATCAAATTACCATAGGTGGAACTCATCCCCTTATTCTTTGCCTCCATGGCTTCCTGTTCTTTTCTTTTAAGGGATTGCTGTAGTTTTTCAAGAGTTTCCTTCTGTTCCATAAAAACCTCTCAAAAGCGGGATAATTTAAATGTGACATAAAAATTCTGGAGTATATATTTATTTACATACTCCAGAATAGTATATAAAAGCAATATAATAATGTCAAAAAATTTTTTAAAGCGGTAGAAAATTTTTTCCAAAAAAGCCCTACAGGGCTTTATAACCTATATCCCTTCTATAAAAGGCTCCATCAAACTTTATCTTGTCTATTTGGGAATAGATCTTTTCCTTCGCCTCTTTAAGTGAAGAGCCTGTTGCTGTTACATTAAGAACTCTACCTCCAGAGGATACTATTTGACCATTTTGCTCCTCTGTCCCTGCATGAAAGACCATGACATCCTGGACATCATTGAGACCTGAGATAACCTTATTCTTCTCATAGCTCCCTGGATATCCCCTTGATGCAATAACTGTGGTCATGGCGTGCTCATTTTTGAACCTCACAGACACCTTATGAAGATTTCCATCAATGGCTGCCTTAAAGAGAGTACCAAGAGGAACATCAAGTAAAGGCAATATTACCTGAGTTTCAGGATCGCCAAACCTTGCATTGAATTCAAGGACCTTTATGCCATTTTTTGTTACCATAACACCCGCATAGAGTATGCCAACAAAGGGAGCGCCTTCACT
Organism: Spirochaetes bacterium ADurb.Bin218; assembly: GCA_002069965.1. Taxonomy (GTDB): domain Bacteria; phylum Spirochaetota; class UBA4802; order UBA4802; family UBA5550; genus UBA5550. The sequence goes on from MWCI01000007.1 coordinate 61,683, forward strand.
TCTTAAGCCATCAATTACAGGCTGCATTACTTCTTTTTGAATAAAATCCATTCTCTCTGAGGTGATTACCGGAGCAGGGGCATAGGCACCCATACCTCCAGTGTTTGGGCCTTTATCTCCATCAAAAACTCTTTTGTGATCTTGCGCTGCTATAAAAGGAATGACTGTAGTGCCATCAGAAATTCCAAGAACAGAGGCCTCTTCTCCTTCAAGATATTCCTCTATATATACATCTGTTGATTCGCCAACATTTTCTTTTACAAAGGAAAATGCCTCTTCATAGTTTTCTGGTATAGCAACGCCTTTGCCAGCAGCAAGTCCGTCCAATTTTATGACCACAGGGAAGTGGCTCTTTTTTAAAAAATCCAGCAAATCACTCTGCCCTTTAAAATCATAATGCTTTGCCGTTGGGACATTATACTTTTCCATTATTCTTTTGGCAAAGAGCTTGCTCCCTTCTATCATTGCAGCTGCCTTCTTTGGACCAAAGCATGGAACACCCCTGTCTATAAAAAAATCCACTATACCGGCAACAAGTGGAACCTCAGGCCCAACTACAACCATATCTATGGATTTTTCTTTCACAAATTTATAAAGCCCTTCAAAATCTGTTGCAGATATATTAACCCTGAAATTCTTATCTATGCCTCCATTACCTGGTGCAACGTAAACCTCACTGGCACTGCCATCACTCATGAGTCTACAATAAATCGCATGTTCTCTGCCACCAGAACCAACTACAAGATATCGCATCTTTTTCTCCATTAACAAAGTATAAATTTCAATTTCTTCATCTCAATTTATTCCTTAACGCTTTTAAGTCAAGAAATGCTTTATTACCACAGGGTAATAAACCTCATTACTTCCTACTAAATGTCATTCTTAGGAATTATCGTTGTTTTTTGCATATTTACTCAAAGAACTGTACTCTATATTTTCAAACCTTTTTAGAAAATCACAGAGTTTTACTGCTATATTTTTTACACCTCCAATTACCTCTGATTCAACATTTAAAGGCAAAACAGGATCATGAAGGGATAATCTCAACAAGAACCAGCCCTTTTCATCAATATTGGTACAAGAAACTCTATAGCCCTCAAAATTCTTTTGAGCAGGAAGCCAACCATCTACAATAGACACATGTTTTTTAAACTCTTCTATGATTGCTTGCCCCTGAGCCTTAAAATCATCATCCAGTAGTTTAATCCTGAATTCCTTTTCCTCAACAGGCAAAGGCATATCTTTTATTAGATCAAGGATACTCCTACCTTCCTTCCTGAGTAAAGCCGCTTTGATTATAATCTTAGCAGCCATATAAGCCCCATCATCCAGAAAATAATTTTCCTTCATTGCTCCATGACCTGAGGTCTCTATGGCAAGATAGCACTCCTCCCCTGATTCATTAAGCCTTATAGCTTCATTTATAACATTTTTATATCCTCTCTTAAATCTATGATGCCTGCCTCCAAGTATTTTTTCTATAAAATAAGTTAGCCCTTCAGAGGTTACTGAATCTGTAACTATAGTTGTTGATGGATGCTCCGCGAGAACTATGGCAGCCATTAAAGCTATGAGTTTATTCCTGTTGATAATCTCTCCAGAAGAATCTACAATTGCAGAGCGATCCACATCTGTGTCAAAAATTATGCCAAGATCTGCCTTCGATTTTACAACTGCTTCCTGAATAGCCCTCATAGCCTCATCGTTTTCTGGATTTGGCTCATGATTTGGAAACATGCCATCTGGCTCCAGAAATTGACTACCCTTTGTATCTGCCCCAAGAACCTTTAAGACCTTCTCCACAAAAAAACCACCAGCGCCATTTCCAGCATCAACAACAATATGCATAGAATCTAAGGGGTTATTAAAATTTTCAGAAGCAACGCCTCTTTTTATAATATCCACAAATAAATTGGAATAAAGGCTCATGAGATCGAAACTACTTAATTCAGCCTTATCCATTGGCTCATTGCTAAAATTTTTAGAGGCAATCGACAGAATTTCTGTTATATCCTCCTTTTCAAGTCCGCCATCGGATGTAAAAAATTTAAATCCATTCCTGTTAAAGGGCAGATGACTTGCTGTAATCATAACAGAAGCTGCAAAATCTGTTTCCTTAAAAATAGTTCCCATAAACATAGCAGGGGTTGAAGCAAGGCCACAATCTATTACCTCTGCCCCTTCACTTTTAAGTCCACAGGCAATGGCCATGAGCAAATCCGGCCCAGAAATCCTTGAATCTCTTCCTACTCCAATTTTTATTTTTGAATTCCCATAGCCTTTATTTCTTAGCCATATAACAAAAGCCTTCCCTATTGCATATGCAACCTCTTTTGAAAGATTTGCCTCTTCATCTCCATGGCTAATGGCAATTCCTCTTATGTCAGAACCATTTTGTAATTTATTCCACTGAAAAGTCACCTCTCACCTCTCTTTTTAATTCTTATCTTCTTTACTCTTTCTTATATACAAATATACTTTCATTCCCTTTTGTAAATCCTTCAGTGAACCACTTATTAAATGACATTTTGAGTTAGAATTAATTTCCCTTAAATAGTTTTAAATATATTTTAACAGTATTTATTCCTTAACTTCTTTTAATGTTTTATTCTCTATTTAAAATAATAGTCTTTCTTTTATATGAAATAAATTACAATAAGTCAACTTAAAACTTGTGCATATTTGCTTTTCAGATGACATGGGCTAAATTCTTTTTTTGTCAATTTATCATTGACATTGCACAAAAAAAGTTTTAGAGCTATTTAATTTTATTGACAATTTTTTATAAAAATATTTATCTTTAAGTTTAGCTTCTCCGTGAGCTCTTATAGCTTTCAATTTAATACTAAAATTTTTATGTACTGATTTTCTCTTTAACTAAGAAAAACTACTGAGGTTGTAATGTCAAATAAAGCTAAAGCAAAAATATTTATCATCTGTCTTGTTCTTCTTGCTTATCCTTTTCTAAATGCAAAAGATCTGCTATTAAAAAGCAATAAGCTCGTTGAATATAAAGGCTATACAGGTCAATGGATTGACAACAACAATCCAGATGAATTGGACAAAATAATAAGCTTATACAGCTCTGGCGAAAGAGATGTTATATCGTTAAATGGTTCTGATTACAAGCTTAAGGACACAATTTTTATTCCTTTCTCTCAATCCTATATAGCTTTTATAAAAAATAAAGTAGCCTGTTCAAATATCATAGAAACAGAAGATGACTTTATCTGGCCACTTGAAAATTTTGATAGAATAAGCTCTTCCTTTGGTAGGAGATGGGGTTCTTTCCATGAAGGGATAGACATACCTGCACCAAGAGGAACTCCTATTTTAGCTGTTTCAGGAGGAAGAGTTATTACTACAACCTACTCTGGCAATCTTGGATATATAGTAACCATAGAGCATAGAGAAAATATCTATACAAGATATTGCCATTGCTCAAAAATTGAAGTAAAAGAAGGGGATATTGTCAAAAAAGGGGATCTTATTGCAAGAGTTGGAAGTACAGGTAACTCTACAGGTAACCACCTTCACTTTGAAGTAAGATTTGGAGAATTTCCTCTAAACCCACTTGATTTTTTACCCTTTAGCCCTAAGGTAAAAGAAACTCTGTATTTAAAGAAAATGGATTAAAATAAAAATTCAGGTGAAATAAAAAAGGGTTTATAAAAAACCCTTTTTTATTTTGTCCAAATGAGGCTATAAATTATTTTGTTGTGCCTTCTTTCATTACCCTCTCTGTTTCAAGATCCATCTTTATCAGATCATCCATCAAAATAGGTATTTCCTTATCTAACTGGTTAAATTGCTTTAATATTATATTCTCCTCTTCATCTGTTCCTTCATAGGCTTCTTTTGTTAATTTGCCTATCATAGCCTTTATATTTTCCTGTTTATTCTTATAGATAAATATAATATTAGGTCCTGATTGATATCCCCAATTAAAACCATCGGGCAATTCCACTGTAAATGTCTCTGTAACTCCATCGCCATCAGCATCCTCTGCATAATAAAGAAGACCGTCTTTTGTCTTTGCAGTTGCGCTTATCATATATTTTGTAAGACCGTTATCTCTAAGCTTTTTGGGTATGGGTTTGCGAATTACTTTAAGCTCTGAATCCTTCCTGTTGACCATAAGGCCTCTGAATATATTTACATGCTTTTGAATAAAAGAATCTCTCATCTTTGTATAGAATTCTGCATATTTATCTGATAGATTTTCATTTTTATCTGAAACAACTATTTTTTTCAATATCTCAGTTCTTCTGTCTGTTATTACTAAATAATCTGGTTTACCATCTATCTCTCTCTCCCATAAAACATTATAAAGCAGGCTATTTTCCATTTCCTTTATTATTCTATTTTGCTCTACAATCTTTGGATCATCATATCCATCCTTAAATAGATACATGCGCTTATCTTTTATTATTAAAAGAGAAGCCAGAGATGTATCCTGATTCTGATGTTCCTCAGGATCTATTACATACTCCACTTGCTGATAGGCAATTCTATCTTCATGATATCTTGATATATTCTCAATAGCCATATCCTTATATATAAAATCCTTAGGAAGACCATTTGCCAAAAATGCAAAAACAAAGAATATAATAGCAAAAATCCTGAATTTTTTATTAGACATAATCCCTCCATGAAGCTATTTAAAGCTAAATAATATTATATATAAAAATCATATATTTTTAAATAAATAATTACTTTTTGTCAAATATTTTATAATTTTTGCTTTTTTCTCTCTTTTCGCCATTTTGCCTTATCAATTTTTGTCCAGCTTTCTACTATATGTTTCGACATTTCTGCCTCTATATCTCTTCTATTTTGCTTTTTTGCAACCTTATCATCCCGTTGAGTCTTATTTTTTGCTTTAAATTCTTCCTCTTCTTTTAGTGTTAAACCCTTTTCGCCTTCTAAAAAATCCAGAATCACTGCACCTGTAACCCTTTCCTGGGAGATTATGTCAAGAATGGAGTTAATCCTTTTTTTATTTGCAAGATTATCCCTGAACTCCTGAGGAACATCTATTCCATAGAAGGCTGTTGTTAAGACTGATGAAAGCGATGCCAATACAGATGCAAAACCTCCTTCCCTTGCTGATAGATAAATAATTTTCTCTTTTTGCTCTGCCACAGCAGAAATAGAGAAAGAATAAGGAAAAATAACCATTGGCAGATTTACAGTTCCTCTTGTTATCTTATTTGTAAGGCTTTTATTCCCATGGTCGCATATCAGCTTTTCACATTGTTCAATTGTCTTTAAATTCTGAAGCTTTTCAAAAAGATTTGATAATGATTTTATATCTTCAATCACATGATCGCTATTAAAGCCATTACTAAAAAATATGGCGCTCTTTTGCTCTACAATCTCTTTACACAAAGTGAGGCTTTCCACTGCAAGATCCCATGGGCTTTCAAAAATATTTTTAACCAATGCTCTAACTATAGAAGCATATATCAATGAACAGGCAAGAGTAGAACTGTCAAGGGTAAACAAAGAAACAATAGAGGATAGACCTTCCAGAAACACCTCCTCACTGGAAATTAAAACCAGAGGGGTTACTATTGGTATTATTCTACTACATGGCCTGGTATAGGGCAGAGATGCCTTGCTGCTCTGGATCTTATCAAGAAAGGCTCTTTCTGCTGTGGAACAGTCTCTGAAAACTCCATTGGCACTCTCTGTTAAGCCAATAGCCTTTTGGCTATATTCAACAAATCTCTCCTTAGAAAAACCTCTTGTGTTGCAACTTAAAGCTGCAAGTATCATAAACTGCGATATGGAGGAATAATAAGAGGGCTTTTTCCATTTTTCTTTATTTCCCTTTAGAGCAATAATTGGATCTGGATAGGGGATCTCTTCTTTGAAAAAGCTATTTATATGGCCTTTACTCATGCCACCAAGTGTATAACCTGCAGCGTCACCTGCTATAACAGAAAACAACACTTCCCTAAATTTTGCATCCATAATTTCACCTTAACCTTATAGAATATAAATATGCAACAAAAAATGCCAAATATTTTCTTGATTTATACTTTATTTTTTCTTAGTTATCTACAGATAAATACTTATAGAAAACCCTGAGGAGTTTATATAATGAGAGCATTAAAAATTTTATTACCCTTTGCAATAGTTGCACTTTTATTTGCCTGTTCCAAAGAAGAAGTGCCATCCCATGCCTCAATAGCATTTTTTCTGGGCGATGTAAAAGTGAACAACATTCCTGCTCAAATAGAAGATCCAGTTAAAGAAGACGACATAGTTACCACTGGAAACAACTCCTTTTGCGATATAAAAATAGGCAAATCAATCTTAAGAATAAAATCTGACTCTTCAATCAGACTCTCTCAACTTCGCAAAAATGGCGATTTTGAAAAAACACAGATAGAGCTATCAACAGGAAAAATTTTATGTAAGCCCAAAAAACTTCTCAAAGAGGAAAACTTCTTAGTTAAAACTCCCACAGCTGTTGCAGCAGTTCGTGGCACACAGTTTTCCGTTGAAACAGATAAGCTCAATACCACAAGGATCAAGGTCTTTAATGGAGAGGTTAAAGTAGCTAAAAGGCTTAAATACTTTGACTCAGCAGTAGAAAAGGTAATGGATGTTGCCACCACTGTTTCCCAGGAAGAAAAGGTTATAATAACAGAGGAACATGTAAAAGAGGCTGAAGCCTCTGTTGAGCAAAAACTAAAGGACTCCCCATCAAGTGCATTGTCAGAAGAAAATTTCATGAGCTCTATTATAGATAAATCAACAAAAGAAATTGCAATTGCACAAAAAGACATTGCAAAATTCAAGCCTGAGGACTTTGCAAGAGAAAATAAAGAAATTATAGAAGTGGAAGAAAAACCAAAAGATGACTTAAAGGTAATAAAAAAAGTTGTTAAAGAAGATTCTCTGCAGCCAAAAGCTCAAGGACGAATAGTCATAACAAAATATGACATTTACTTTGTAAAAGAGGGCAAGGTGATATGGGAAAGCAAATTACTTGATGAGCCATTGAAAAAAAATGACAGAATATTTCTCTCAACTGGAGATTATGTTATATGCAGCGATGAAGATGGAACTGTTTTGTGGAAGGTAAAAATTAAAAATCAGGGAATTGGCTTCAGAGGAAATGATATTTATGTAAGACATGGTAAAATTTCACTGAAACTTCGCCCCAGTGATGGAAAAAGATTTTAATTTTTCCATAAAAAATGCTTGGACATTTTAAGGCCTTTTATGGTTTGTGTTAACTGTCTTCCTTTTAAACAGGAAGACAGGCAAAAATTTTAATATTCAAAGGGCTTTCTCCTCTTTTCTGGATTTTCCCTATTTTGCCTCATATTCTTTTAGAAGGTTAAATTTAGTATTATGAACAGACTTCGCAATATCGCAATAATTGCCCATGTAGATCATGGCAAAACAACTCTTGTTGATGGAATGTTAAAGCAGTCAGGAATTTTCCGCAACAACCAACAGGTTGATGAACGGATTATGGATTCAAACGATCTGGAAAGAGAAAGGGGTATTACCATTTTTTCTAAAAATGCCTCTATTAAGTATAAAGATTACAAGATAAACATAGTGGACACACCAGGTCACGCTGACTTTGGTGGAGAGGTCCAGCGTATAATGAGAATGGTTGATAGCGTCCTTTTAATAGTTGATGCCTTTGAGGGAACAATGCCTCAGACAAAATACGTATTAAAAAAATCCCTTGAAATAGGCCATAAGCCAATAGTTGTTATAAACAAAATAGATAGACCCTCAAGTCGACCTCTGGAGGTTCTTGACATGGTCTTTGATTTATTTGTAGAGCTCAACGCTACAAATGAACAACTCGACTTCCCGGTTGTATATGCCTCTGCAAAAATGGGAATAGCTAAATACAACCTTGAAGAGGAAAGCAATGACCTTAAACCTCTCTTTGAAACAATTATAAAGCATGTAGATCCACCTACAGGACAAATAAATATGCCACTTCAATTTCTTGTCTCTGCAATAGATTACGACAACTATGTTGGTAGAATTGGAACAGGAAAAATATATAATGGCCAGATTACTGTTGGTGACAGCGTAACTCTCATTAAACGAGATGGTTCTCATGAAAGCTATAAGGTATCAAAGCTATTTTCTTATGAGGGTCTAAGGCGTGTTGAGATCAAAAAGGCCTATGCCGGAGATATTGTTTCCATTGCAGGGATAGAAGGCATTGATATTGGAGAAACTGTAGCAGACAAGGAGTTCCCTTCTCCATTGCCCGTAATTGATATTGATGAGCCCACTCTTTCTATGACCTTTATCCAGAATGATTCCCCTTTTATGGGCAAGGAAGGAAAATTTGTAACCTCCCGTCACCTATGGGAAAGACTTCAAAGAGAAGCACAGGCAAATGTTGGAATAAAGATTGAACGCAGTGAAAATAAAGATGAGTTTATTGTAAAGGGGAGAGGTGAGCTCCAGATGTCTATACTCATAGAAAATATGAGGCGTGAGGGATATGAATTTCAGGTATCAAAACCTGAGGTTATATATAAAACAATAGATGGGGTTAAGTGCGAACCTATAGAAATTGCCTTAATTGATGTCGCTGATGAATTCGTAGGTGTGGTTATCGAAAAGCTTGGAGTTCGCAAAGGCGAGATGATAGATATGAAACAGGGCAATGATGGCTATACTCGTCTTGAATTTAAAGTCCCATCCAGAGGACTTATTGGATTTAGAAATGAATTTCTAACAGATACCAGAGGAACAGGAATTCTCAACAACATCTTCTACGATTATGAGCCCTATAGAGGATTTATACCTGCAAGAAACAAAGGAGTCCTCATTGCAATGGAAAAAGGTGTATCAGTTGCCTTTGCACTGGACAACCTTCAGGAAAGGGGGGAGCTCTTTATTGGACCCGGGGTTGAGGTCTATGAAGGCATGATTGTAGGAGAGCATAGCAGAGAAGGTGATCTTGTGGTAAATGTCTGCAAAACCAAGAAGCTTACTAACATGAGAGCAGCGGGATCTGATGAAGCCATAAGGCTTATTCCCCCAAGAGAATTCACTCTTGAACAGGCCCTTGAATATATTGCAGATGATGAGTTGCTTGAGATTACACCAAAAAGTATAAGGCTTAGAAAAAAAATTCTCAACGAAATAGAGAGAAAGCGTGCTTCAAGAAAATCTGAGGGGAACTAAAAAATTAGTTGATAAGAAACTTTTAAAATTCTGTAACTTTAGCATATATAAATTTTCTTAATATTTATATGTGCTAAAGGATTTAAATTTATGCAAGAAAACGAAGAAAAAAGATTTACCTTTTCTGTGGAAGGAATGACATGCTCCTCCTGCGTGAGAATAGTAGAGCGCTCCTTAAGAAAAATGGATGGGGTTCACTTTGTATCTATAAACCTTGGCACAGAGAAGGCCTATGTAATTACAGATAAAAACATTACCTTTGAAGATATAAAAAAGCAGGTTGATTCCACTGGTTATAAAGCCATAGAAAAAACAAAAGGCAAAGAAAAAGTTGAAGAGGATTTTCTTTATGCCAGAAAGCGACTGTTTACTTCCCTTGTGTTATTTTTCCCTGTAACCTTTTTGATGATATTTCACATGGCTGGCTATCACATGCCATGGTTTGAAGCTTTTGAGGCCTTTGCTGGAGCTCTTGCAATTTTTGGTCCAGGAAGATCCATATACAGAGGAGCCTTAATTGCAGCAAGACACTTTCATGCAAACATGGATACACTTGTTGGCCTTGCTGCCTTTGCTGCATGGGTAACTGCTCTTTTAAATATATCATCAATTCCAGTTACATCCTTTGGGTCCATTAGCGTAATGCTCATTGCTCTACATCTTGCAGGACGCTATATTGAATCAAGGCTTAGATACCGTGCCTCCTCTGAAATAAGATCTCTCCTTGAGATGAGGCCATCAACTGCAACTATTTTAATTGGAGAAAAAGAAGAGGAGATTCCTATTGAGAATGTCCCTGTGGGAGCACTCCTGGTTGTTCGCTCTGGCGAGAGGATTCCCCTTGATGGAATAATAAAGCAAGGATCTGCCTACATAGATGAGTCCATGATAACTGGAGAGCCTTTGCGTGTTCACAAAAGAGAATCTGAAGAGGTAACAGGGGGAACTGTCCTTGAATCTGGATTTATAAAGTTAGAGGTTATTCGCACAGGTGAAGATACTTTTATTTCCAGAATGATTCGCCTTGTGGAAGATGCTCAGAGTTCATCTGTTCCTATACAGTCCTTTGCAGATAAAATAACAGGTATTTTTGTCCCTGCGATCTTTTCCTTAGCGTTTCTTTCTGCTTTATTGTGGTTTTTCTTTTATGAAAACCTTTCTCTTTATCTGCTAAAGGTGGCTCATATCATCCCATGGGTTATTCCACAGGGTCAGTTATCCCATGCCATATTTATATTTATAGCAGTTCTTGTTATTGCATGCCCCTGTGCCATGGGGCTTGCAACTCCCATGGCCCTTGTTGCAGGAACAGGTCTTGCTGCATCAAAGGGTCTCATCATAAAAAATGGAGAGGCAATGCAGAAGGCCCATGAGATTAAAAATATTTTTGTAGATAAAACAGGAACTTTAACAAAGGGCTCTCCAGAGGTTACCTTTACAAATTTATCTGACAGAGATCTTGCCTTTGCACTGACTCTTGAAAAGGCTTCTATACATCCCTTTGCTCTTGCAATTAAAAAATTCTGCCAGGAAAAAAATATAAAGGAATTAAAGGCTCAAAGCATTAAAGAAATAGCAGGGGAAGGTGTCTATGGGATTGTTGATGGCCACGAGGTATTTATTGGAAGACCGGAAGATCCGCAGATATACAACCAGTCAATGAAAAGAGGCGAAACTATTATCGAGCTAAAAATTGAAAATCACATTGCAGGGTATTTTGCTATTTCAGATCCGATCAAAGAGGATGCTGCTGCAGCTATTTCTATGCTCCAGGGACTTGGGATAAATGTATTTATGCTCACAGGAGATAACACTACAACAGCAATGGCTGTAGCTAATTCTCTTGGTATAAAAAATGTTATAAGTAATGTCCGTCCTGAAGAAAAGCTTATGGCTATCTCAGAGATGCAAAAAAAAGGAATGAATGTTGCCATGATTGGCGATGGTATAAATGACGCAGCTGCTTTGAAATCAGCAGATCTGGGCATTGCCCTTGGAAGCGGAACTGATCTTTCCATAGAGAGCGCAGATATTATTATCACATCAAATAGACTTTCTGCTATATACGATGCAATTAAGATATCAAGGCTGACTTATGATAAAATAAAAGGTAACCTTTTCTGGGCTTTTATTTATAATATTATTGCAATACCAATTGCTCTTGCAGGACTATTGCATCCTGTAATTGCAGAGATCTGTATGCTCTTTAGCTCTATCAATGTGGTATTAAATTCACTGAAAATAAAAAAGGGGTACTAAGATGAAATACAAGTTTAGCGTTCCAGATATGTCTTGCAATCACTGCAAAATGAGAATTGAGAAAGTTATGAATGAATCTGGCAAGGTTAAAGATCTTTCTATCGATCTCAATTCAAAACTTGTGTCAATGGATTCAACTCTTTCTGAAGAGGAAATAATAAATCTCTTTGACAAAGCAGGATATGATGCTACAAAGATCAGCTGATCCCTCTTGACATATAGGGCAAATTGAAACCCGAGGGGTTATTTTTCCTGGATGAGGCTGTGACAAAAAGCAATATCATTATTATAACTATCATAACAGCTGTTCCTATTATAAGAAGGAGATAAATTTCACCGAAGGAATTTTTTTTCTTTGGTGAAAACCTCTCATCATATAGAATATTCCCGCATCCATTACAGATATAGTAATTATATGTAGATTTCTGAAAATCTTTTCCCCCGCAATTTTTGCACTGCATAATTATCCTCTGATGATAAACATATAAATTTTATATTTAGCCAGATAAAAAACTTTTCATTTAATTTGTAAAGCATGATTTTTTGTGGATTATAGCTTTGCTTTTTAATAATCTATAAATAGTTGATTTATAATATTGTGCAAGGGAAAATGACCTATGGCAAAGGGACTTATTCTTTTAGTTGATGATGAAGATATAGTTAGGATGACCTCCGAGGAGATTTTGAGCGAATTGGGATTTGATGTGCTAACAGCATGCTGTGCCCATGAGGCACTTGACATAATGAAAGATAAAAGCTCTCAAATTTCTCTGGTTATACTGGATATGACACTGCCTGATAAGTCAGGAAAAGAAATTTGTATTTCATTGCGCGAGCTAAATCCAGATTTAAAAATACTTTTTACCTCAGGCATGTCCATTGATGACTATAAAGAACTGCAGCACTGCCAGAGCAATGGCTCTTTGATCTCTTTTATACAAAAACCCTATACTCTATCTGAGCTAAATTCTGCCATTGAATCAATTCTGGGGAAATAATTCACGAAAATTCAATTCTATTTTCCCTATGCTCAATGGCCCTGCTTAGTGCAGCCTCTGCATCATAGAGCAATATTTCAGGGGAATATGCTTCTTCAAAATTCATAAAGGCTATACCTATACTCACCATTACTTCACGGGAACCCTCTTTGGCCAGAATCTTCTTCATGACTTTATCCGCCATAATGGAAACCCCTTCTCTTGTTGCCTCCGGTATTATAATTGCAAAGGCATTATCACTATATCGCCCATAAATATCTGAATCTCTACAGTGACTTTTAATAATCTCTGCACTTGACTTTAATATTTCTGTTTTTTTATTCTGCGACAAAGTAGTCCCATCAGAAAGTAGGTCAAGGGATATTATCATAAGGGATAAGTTACTTCTGTATCTCCTGCTTCTTTCAAACTCTTCTCCAAGCCTTTTCAAAAAAAACGTTCTATTGTAAAATAATGTCACATCGTCAATATAACGAAACTTTTCTATATCTGATGAAAGCATTCTTAGATCCCTTATCTTCTTTCTCCCATAGACAAAGGAAATCATCAATGCCATCACCAGGGTTATTATAAATGCTATTAAAGCTACTGTCCCTAAGGTTTCTGATCTGCTCTCTGTGTAGGTCATATCAAAGATAACAGACACAGCTCCAGGAAATAGAGACTCAGACTGTCTATGACATTTTAAACAGGAATCATTATAAAATATAGGGCTGAGTAGCTTAATAAAAGTCTTATTACGCTCTTTATAAATTGTAAAATATTCCCCCAGCCCCTTTGAAAAAAGGGAAAGGGCTACAGCATCCTCTTCCTCTGCAAGGTTAGCTATATTTAAAGGTTCAAGGGATATTAACCTTACAGTAAAATTTTCATCTCTGCAAAAAGTATGTAATTGCTCAAATTTACCACTTCCATTTAAAGCTGAATATTGAACCAGAGACGCTATCCCCCTCATATTTTCTTTTGCATCTTTAACTATATAACCTTTAATTGAAAAGATATACACAAGCCATATAATACTTATCATTAATGTAACAACAGAAGCCATACTGATTAAAAATGTTGCTGCCCTTTCACTTTTTATTCCCATAAATTCACCCTTTATTGATAAATATAAAGAGCATATAGAGAAAAGCAACTTTACCGTTGTTATTTTTATTTATTTAATGTGTTTTCTAATGTCGTTTTAAATTCGTT
>MWCI01000008.1 GCA_002069965.1 Spirochaetes bacterium ADurb.Bin218
AGTTGTAACTATAAATATGCCAAGGCTTGGCTATCTTTCTAAGGATGAAGATGATTTCTTCTCCAGACTTGATGAACTTATGGTTTTAGCTAAAAATTCTCTGGAGATAAAGCGTAAGGCTCTTGAAAATTTTACAGCAAACGATCTCTACCCATATACAAAATTCTATCTTTCTGGGATATATGAAAGAGACAAAAAGTATTGGGGAAATCATTTTTCAACAATAGGCCTTGTAGGCATGAATGAGGCATGTCTTAATTTTCTAAATACTGATATTTCCTCTGTAGAGGGCAAGAGCTTTGCTTTAAAGGTTCTTGATTTTATGAGAGAAAGAATTATGCAGTTTCAGGAGGAGACTGGAAATTTTTATAATCTTGAGGCAACACCGGCGGAAGGGGTTACATACAGATTTGCACGGGCTGATAAAGAAAAATATCCAGATATAAAAACCGCAGGCAAAAACGATCCTTATTATACCAATTCGGTTCATTTACCTGTTTCCTATACAGATGATCTCTTCGAGGTTCTTGACCATCAAGATGATCTTCAGACAAAGTTTACAGGTGGGACTGTTGTTCATCTTTTCCTTGGAGAAAAGATTGATGATATAGAGGTAGTTAAGGCTCTGGTCAAAAAAATTGCAGAGAATTACTCTCTGCCTTATTTCACTTTGACGCCGACATTTAGCGTGTGCCCTGTCCATGGCTATTTGCCAGGTGAGCATAAATATTGTCCCTATGATCACTCACCAGAAGAGCTTTTAAAATATGGCATAGAAGCCGATATATTAAGAAAAAATTAAGATATTTTAATATATCTTTTAAATTTAAATATTTTTAAGGAGACATAATATATGGAAAAAAAATCTCTCGTAGTTCCTGTTGAGGTTTATTCTCGAGTTGTTGGATATTTCAGACCTGTAAATCAATGGAACAAGGGCAAAAAAGAAGAGTTTAGCGAAAGAAAGACCTTTAAAGCTGAACACTTTCTTGTAGATTCTTGCTGCAATGAATATCAAAGGGCTGTTTAAAACTTCCCTCATTGACTTTCCCGGAAAAGTCTCTGCAGTTGTCTTTTTTGGTGGATGCAATCTTAGTTGTTGTTACTGCCATAACCCGTTACTTGCACGTGACTCAGATATCCTTCCGGTCATAGAACAAGAGGAGATTTTATCCTTTTTACAAAAGAGAGTCAACCTTATCGACGCTCTAACAATAAGCGGTGGAGAGCCAACTCTTGATAAGGAACTTCTCTCTTTTATGAAAAAGGTAAAGGACATGGGCTTTCTTATAAAGCTTGATACAAATGGCCTGAGGCCAGATATACTCAAGCTTTGCCTTGAAAAAAATCTTGTTGATTATATTGCCCTTGATTTAAAAACATCTCCTGCAAAGTATTCTGATCTGTGCAGGGTTAATGTAAACACAGAGGCAATACTTTTTTCTTTAAATCTCATAAGAGAAAGCTCAGTGCAATATGAGGTAAGAACAACCTGCGTGCCTCAATATGTTACGGTAGATGATATTCATGAAATTGGGAATTTTTTTGGATCAGTTTCTATGTGGTATCTCCAGCAATTTGTTAATACAGCTGAACTCCTCGATCCAGAGACTCAAAGATTATCCCCTTATCCTCGGGTCTATCTTGAATTAATGAAAAAAGCGGCTCTAAATTTTGCCGAACAATGTGTCATAAGAGGTTTATGAAGCTAACAAGGTGCTTGCTTTGCCTCTTCCTTTTCTTTGAAAGAACAGCGGTTTTTTCAGATTATAGCAAAAGTGATATCAATCTTTCTGATATTATTTTCCCAAAGGAAGTTACTTTTCTAAAAAAAGGCGATATAATTTCCTATGCAAGAGTCTCTGCAAAAGGAGAAGTCTGGTCAGGGGGAATAAAGGCTGAATTTCCTCTGAAGGAAAATAAATTTTTTAGTGATCACAACTCATCTACAATTGCTGCAGTTGAAAAAATTTTTTTTAAGGCACAACCTAAGTTTGGTGAAAAAATTTTTTCTGCTGTCACAGAATTTTCCGCAATAAAGGGAACCTCTTACTATTCAATATCAGAGGGTAAAATTTTGCCTCTCATTACTGCAGTGGAGATGGTGGAAATAAACAAAATAACTGATAAGCAATCCAATATTTTGCATTGTATCTTTTCTGTTACAGATAACAGGCTTGGGAAAATCCTCTTCCGTGGAAATATTTTAAAAGAAGAAAATTTAATCTATATCTCACTTTATAATGAATATCCTGTCTATAAGTATGGTCTGAAGGTTTTTGACAAAGGAGACTACAGGGTTCAAAAGGTTTTTATATATGACAATAGTTTGAACGGATGGTTTTACTGCTCAACTATCTTTATGAATGTTTACAGCGGTATTCTTAAAAAAACTGATCTCCTTGGCCCCAAAAACATAGCTAACAGGTTAAGAGGTGACTCTGTGAGAGTTCTCTCTCTTCTTGGGATTGATAAAAGCAGCCAGCTATGTGCCTTTAGATAATTAGCCTCCGATTTTTGACATAGCCCTGGTAGTTGCAGTGAGAGATCTACACCCCTTATTATCCGCTGTGCATTCAATTTTATGGCCACTCCATTTCTCTTTCACAGCTGATGATATGTAATTCATAATATCTTCCTCACAAACATTGCTCCGAATGAGATCCCTTAAATTATACTTAGCCTGAGAGTGCAGGCATGTCATCAACTGCCCCTCTGAGGTGAGTCTTAATCTGTTGCACGATGAACAGAATTTATGTGTTACAGGAGGTATTATTCCGATTTTTAAAAACTTTTGTTTATAAATCATCTCAAATCTTTGAGAAACATCACTTTTCTCAGTTTCTTTTCTTACAAGCTCTCCTTTTGCTTTAAGCAATTCTATTAGCTCATCTGCAGGAACAAATTCATTGGAGCTATCCTGCTCTGTAACAGGCATTCTTTCAATAAAACGAAGAGTTATATTTTTCCCTGCAAAATAATCAAGGAAATCATCTATTTCGCTGAGAGTTTCTCTTAAAAGAACTGCATTTATCTTTATATCAAGGGAATCCTCTTGCATTATTTTTTCTATATTGGAAAGGACTCTGTCAAAGTAATCCCTTCCTGTTAGCTCCATGAATCTTTCTCTATTTAAGGTATCAAGGCTTATATTAAATTTTGAAACACCATGTGATTTTAGCTCCTCCATGAACTCATCAAGAAGCACACCATTTGTTGTAAGGCAGAGTGTTATATCCGGGTGAGCCTTATGTATACTGGCAATTATATCTACAAGGCCCTTTCTAACCAATGGCTCCCCCCCTGTGAATCGAATTTTTTTGACACCCATTTTTATAAAGATCTCTATAATTTTCTCAAACTCCTCATTGCGCAAAATTTCATCATGGGGCAACAATTCAATACCATCTGGTGGCATGCAGTACCTGCATCTAAGATTACATCTATCTGTTACAGAAACGCGAAGATATGTGTGCTTTCTCAAAAAATTATCTGTCAGCATCTTGCCACCTATTCTTTGTTGATTTTTTATAATCGCCTTTTTCCTCTGTAAGAAAAATTAAAAAATTTTTTTCTATATTTGAATTTTGCTGACTCAAGTCCAATGCTTTTGTATACATAATAAAGGCCTCTTCAGATTTACCCATCGCCTCAAATGTCACTGCAAGATTATTTTCTGCTACCCCATTTTTTATATATTTGCTTACTTCTGAAAATAAAAATACAGCCTCATTATAATTCCTATTTTTAGCTTCTTCAATGGCTACGGAGTTTATTTTTTTTAATTCAAGGGGGAGTTTATCTAAGAATACCCTTGTGGAAGTATAGTCAATATCCCCTGTTTTTTTATTCCTCGAAGCGCTTTCTATCTTAATATTTTGGACCTCACTTCGAGCTCTTTTTTCTAAAAGAAGATTATGAGTTCCTCCGCAACTTACAGAGAACACAACAAGTAACTTAATCCACAGGTGATATCTCATTGCATATACTTTCCACAGCTTTAGCAATATTTATAATCTTCTGCTCTTCAAAGTGATTACCCATAACTTGAAGACCAATAGGAAGCCCCTTGCTATCAAGGCCTGTTGGAACAGATAATGCCGGTATTCCCGCGAGGTTTGCTGATATTGTAAGTATATCAGACATATACATTTGCAATGGATCATCGGTCATATCGCCAATAGGAAAGGCAGTTGTTGTGGTAACAGGAGATACTATTGCATCTACCTTACTTAGCGCTTCCCTGAAATCATTTATAATTAGAGCTCTGCCTTTTAAGGCCTTAAGATAATAAGCATCATAATATCCTGAGCTTAAAGAAAATGTCCCAAGAATTATTCTTCTCTTAACCTCTTTGCCAAAGCCCTCACTTCTTGTTTTTGTATATAGAGATAGAAGATCAGTTACATTTTGACTCCTATACCCATATTTTACACCATCATATCTTGCAAGGTTAGATGAGGCCTCTGCTGTTGCAATGAGATAATAAACAGGTATTGCATATTCAGTATATTTAAGACTAATTGGAACTATTGAAGCACCCAATTTTTCCAGTTCAGCTATTTTTGATTCTATGTTACTTTTTATTTCGCTGTCTATTCCTTTGAAGTATTCCTCAGGAACTCCAATCTTTATGTTTTTTACATCAGGATTTATCTTTGAGTAGTCAATATTGACTTCTCTATTAACAGAAGTGGAATCTTTGCTGTCATATCCAGAGATTATTTGCAGCAGTATAGCTGCATCTTCAACTTTTTTACCAAAGGTGCCAATCTGATCCAATGAAGATGCAAAGGCAACAAGGCCATAACGAGAGACTCTTCCATAAGTTGGTTTTATTCCAGTAACCCCACAAAAAGCAGCAGGCTGCCTGATTGAACCCCCTGTGTCACTACCAAGAGACCCCGGAGCCATAAATGCTGATACAGCAGCAGCAGATCCACCAGAGCTACCACCAGGGACTCTTTCTATGTTGTATGGATTTTTTGTAGGCCCAAAATAAGAATTTTCTGTTGATGAACCCATGGCAAACTCATCCATGTTAGTTTTGCCGAGAAGAATCATTCCTGAATTTAGCATTTTTTCGTATGCAGTTGCATTAAAAGGAGGAACAAAATTCTCCAAAATTTTTGAAGCACATGTTGTTCTTACACCCTTTGTGTTTATATTATCTTTTACTGCAATAGGGATACCGTCGAAGGGGGAGAGAGCCTTACCTTGAGCTCTTCTCCGGTCCGATTCCTTTGCCTGCTGCAGCAGCAACTGTTCATCAATTGTTATATAGGAATTTATAACTTTATCTTTAATTTTTATTCTTTCAATGAAAGAACTGACAATTTCCTCTGAAGATACTTCCTTTTTGTTAAGGAGAAGTGAAAGTTCCTTAATTCCCTTTGTATAAAGCATCAAATCCTCCCTCTGGATTTATATGTAAAGATTTCTTATTCTCAACAGCACTGTGTCAATAAAAAAATACCTTGAAATTTTTCATTGTCTTTTTATAATGAATTTAGTATATAATATTTGAGTATTAAAATTGCAAAATTTTTAAAACAAGAAGTTTTTTACACTTCGACGTTTAAATATATTGCTGCATCTCAAACAGATGGCTATTTCCATGACTTGAGAAAAATTTTCAATGAAAAATTAGGAGTTCCTGATGTTTAAAAAAAGCTTTGTTTCTATTTTAACTGTTTTTATAGTTTTTTCCTGCTTTAAAAAATCAGAAGGTCTAAAGCATAGTGATGTCCAATATCTCATAGGACAGGTTTTATCTGTCCATGCTCAATATAATGAACTGGACGATGAGCTTTCAAAAAGGATCTTGAGCAATTACATAGATACCCTTGACTATGGCAAATATTATTTTTATCAGTCTGATATTTCTGAGTTTTCCAAACACGAGAAGCATTTTGATGACTATATAACCATAGGCGATTTTAGAGCTGTTTATGAGATTTTCAATGTTTATAAAAAACGCTACGACGAGGCCATGGAAATTTTTGATGAACTACTTAAGGCTGATTATGATTTTCAGGTGGATGAAACAATAATAACTGACAGACGCAATGTCCCCTTTGCTGCCAACAAAGATGATATGAGGGAAAGATGGCGCAAAAATATAAAGTTGCAACTTTTAAACTACATAAGTGCTGGAAAAGATATAAATGAGGCAAAGCAAAAGCTACAAAAGAAGTATCAGCTTGCCAAAAAACGACTTGAAGAGATTAACAATGACAAGCTCATGGATATTTTTCTAAATTCAGTAACAACAGCTCTTGATCCTCACACAAATTATCTTTCTTATGAAGATAGTCAGGATTTTGATATTTCAATGAAACTCAAACTCGAAGGCATAGGAGTGCGCCTGCGTTCAGAAGACGGTTTTGTTATAGTTGAATCAATAATAACAGGTGGAGCTGCCGATAAACTTCCAGAGGAATTAAAGCTCAAACCCAATGATAAAATTATGGCGGTTGCTCAAGGAAATGGAGATCCTGTTGATGTAATAGATATGGATTTGAAGGATGTGGTCAAACTCATCAGAGGCGAAAAAGGAACAAAGGTAACTCTTACAATACTTAGAGAAAGCGTTAATGGAGATAAGCCCCAGAGATTAAAAGTTCCTATTGTCCGTGAAGAGATAAAACTTGAAGACAGTGAGGTTAAGTATTCAGTTCATAGCATGGATAGAGATGGTCATGATTTTAAAATAGGTTACATAAAACTACCATCTTTTTATAAGGATGACGATTCAGGTAAGAGCTCATCAGGAGACACAAAGGCTGCCATTGAAAATTTAAAAAAAGAACATGTTAATCTTATAGTTTTAGATCTCCGCGGAAATCCAGGTGGAAGACTTGATGAAGCAGTAGAGATTGCAGGTCTTTTTATAGATGAAGGTCCTGTTTTACAGGTTATGAATAAAAATAATCCCCCTCGGATATATTATGATAATGATCCAGCGATTTACTACTCTGGTCCACTTGTTGTTCTCATAGACAGATTCAGCGCCAGCGCCTCTGAGATTCTTGCAGGAGCCCTGAAGGATTATAGGCGAGCTTTAATTATCGGAGCAAGCAACACCTTTGGCAAAGGCACTGTGCAATCCTATAGTGAATTAAGAAGAAACATGGGAGCAATAAAAATTACAACCCACATATTCTATCAGCCAGGAGGAACATCCAACCAACTCAATGGAATTGCTCCAGATATTCTTGTGCCGGATATGAGTTCTATATGGGATATAAGCGAAGCTGAAAGCAAATATCCACTTAAGTGGCAAAGGATCGACCCTGCAAATTTTAAAAAATACAATATGCTAAATGAGTCACTGGTTAAAAGCCTGAAATCAATTTCTGAAAAACGCACCTCAGCAGGAGAATATGCAGAGCTTAGAAAAAAAATTAAAGAATTCAGTGCAAAGATAAAGAAAAAAGAAATAAGCTTAAGAGAAGAGGCTGATCTTTCCCGTAAAAGAGATAAGGAGATTGAAGAAAGCATAAGGCAGGAACATGACAAAAAAATAGTGGATCTAAAAAAGGATTTATTTCTTAGAGAAGCCTTTAATTTAGGAATAGATTATATAGAGAGAATTCCCAGATAGCTATGATCTATAATAGAGATACATACCTATCTATTTCTATCTGATAGTTTAATCTATCAATTACAAGAGGATCGATACCACTGCGCATCATCTTTATTCTCAGAAATGAAGCTGTCTCCTTGGCAAAGTGGCAGCTTTCATCTATATAGAATATGACAGTTTCTATTCCATAATTTTTGAGAAGTTTATAGAGCAACTCAAATCTCTCCTGAACCTTTCTTATGCAGGGCTGCATTGGCCTGTAGCTATAGGCCTCAAGCAATTCATAAAAAATATATGGCGATTCACTGTTAAGGGAAATATCAAAAAGCCTGGAACCGCTGCAGGTGTCATCCTCAACAGGAGCAATACCTCCCCTTTCAATATAATCAAGGATATCCTCTGGAATATGTCTGGCTCCAAAAATAAGAGCCTTTACCTTAAAATCTTTTTTTGAAGCTTCCTTTTTTTGCAAGATCTCTTCTACTTTTTTAAGAGTTTCAATGGCTCTCTGCGGTGGAAAAATAAGGCTTAAATCCAGGAGGAGCTTAATCTCCGCTTGACTTATAGGGTAGCCTTCATTTTTTAATGCAAATATCTTGCGGACATTTCGCCTGAGTTCTTCATAACTACGGCATAGGCTCTGAAGCTTTTCTATATTAATGGATTTTAGATCAATTTGAAAATTTTCCTGCAGGAATAATAAAAGCTTATTATGAAGTTCCACTGCTGCATCTTCACCAAATCCCCCTGGATAATCAAAGCTCAGGTAGTTTTCAAAAGATCTACTACAGGGATACCTATGATAGGGAGTTATAAGCGCCATAAAATTTTTGTTTATAAAAAGAGAATCCTTAGTGCCATTTAAATATTCTTCTGGAATTTTAAGATAATCAATATCAAAGCTTGCAAATATCTCAGGAGGCAAAAGTGGCGTTACATAGCCCAAAGGTTTTCTATTTTTTTCTTCTACTGTTTTGAGGATATATTCCTCATAATTATTTATCTGGCTATGTAGTAATTCAAATATTTCTGTCATAAAACTTGCTCTTTTTGTCTCTAAGATTAATCTTTAATTTAAGAAGACTGAATGAGTTTATAGTTAATCTACAGGGAGTCAAGAGAAAATCTTTAAGGCTTTTTACTCATTTATGCCATTTTTACAGGTAGTTGAAAAAAATGCTAAAATTTGACAAAATCATGCCGATAATCTTAGCAGGAGAAATTTTAACTTATGAATTGCAAGCTACGAGAACCAAAGATATGGAAGCTTCCAAAGACTATCGGTTATGATTGTGTTCCAAACTATCTCTCTCTATTGAATAACCATTATATGCCAGAGGAACTCATAGTGGATCTCACAGAAACTGAGGTATTGCATTCATCCTTTGTAGGATTTCTCATATATGCAAAAAATATGATAGAAAAAAACAATGGCTCCATAAAAATAATTTTATCTGACACAAGTCAAAAAATATTCAAAATGCTCAACATATACATTTTTTTTGAACCCAACATTATAACTCTATAAAAGAATAAAATTAACAGAAAATAATTTGACAAAAAATAATAAAAATTTTAAAATTTGTCTAAATACTTAAACTCTTCATATAGGCGGAATATAAATGCTTTTTTCAGATTGTCAAATAGATACTGCCACAGAGATTCTTAAATCAATAGCTCATCCTATCAGATTAAAAATTCTCTGTTTTCTCCTTGAGGGAGAAAAAAACGTAAGCGAAATTGAACAAAAATTTGGTTCAACAATATCCAATATTTCTCAACACCTCACAGTACTTAGAAAAGCTGATATTATTTCAAGGCGTAAAGATGCTAACTTTATGTATTACTCCCTTAAAGACACAAATATAATAAAACTGATGGAAACAATAAAAACTCTCTTCTGTCAGGAATGAAAAAGCTAATCTTTACTTTTACAATACTTATTTCTCTTACATTCAATAGCACTTTCCCTCAAAGTAAAAAAGAAAATAGAGAACTCATACTTGAGGGAAATATGCTATTTACTTATGAAGAGATAATTCTATATGCCGGATTGCAGAGTCAGATTACAAAAAGCCTCAACTACGCAGACATAGCAAAAAAAATCTCAGACTTTTATAAAGAAAACGGATACACCCTGGTAAAGACTCACCTTATTGAAGACTCCCCAAAAAAGCTTGTTATATATATAAACGAAGGTCACCTTGCCAGAATAATTGTAGCTGGTTTAAATAACTACTATTCCCTTAAGGTTAAGCAGCTTATTGACTTCCCAGAACGGGTTTACAATACAGAGGTAGAGAAAGAAACAATTAAAAAAATTGAAAAAAAATACGGCTTTAAAATAAGAACCGAGCTAAAAAAAATTGCAAACTTTGACGACTCCATATTTCAATTAGACAGAGAAATAAGAAAGATACAGTTTCTTAACAAAAGCCTTAAGATATTTTCAGACTATCCAGCAGAATATGATCTATTCTTTTATATTGAAGGAGGGAAAGAGCTTGATCCTCTTTCTTTAAAAAGAGATGGTTTTTCTTTTAACATAGACTATAATTACCCTTCTGAATTCGTTCCAACAGTTTCTCTTTATTGGAAGAATATTTTTTATGGTAAGGATTTTCTCAAGCTTGAGCTATCCTGTGGATTTGATTTTGATTTCAATTTTCAAGATATAAAAAATGGCTTAAATGATGACATGATTAAAATTCCACCAAGTCAGACATTTGCCGAGATTTACAGCGAATATAAAATCAATCCATTTCTGAATGAATTCATTGGACCTATATTAATAACTAAACTATACCAGAGCCAATCAGCAAGAGAAGATATTGGCATCACACAATATCACTATATTCAATCGCGCTTTACACTTGCACCTGAGTTTACATTTCTCAAATATCTTGACATATATGCAGGTTTTGGTTTTGAAAAGGTTTTCTTCTATGGACACGATTATACTCAAGATGAGCATTACACTATAGACAACAACAGAGAAAACTATCCATTTATAGAAACTCGATTTAAACTTGAACCCATACCTATAAGAATAGGAAGCAGAATTAACAAAAATATGATTCTTACAATTACTGATTACTATGGAGACCAGAGATCAAGGGAAATAAAACTTAATGGAGAATACGACTTTGAATTTGGAAATCTTTCAATTTATGGAATAAAATTCAAATCTGACTTATTCTTCTACAACCCACCATTCCATCACAGTGAAAGCGTAAACAGCTATGCATTCAAGGGGCTCTATGGAGCAAGTTTGTATACAAACAGAGAATTTTCCCTCTCCAATGAATATAGAATGTCTCTTTACCAGGATTATCTATATGGCGGAGTTTTTGTAGACGGAATATGGTTTAAAGCTGAGGGTTTAACCAATTCAGGAAGCAAAAAGGCCATAGCTGCAGGACCAACTGCCAGAATTCTTATTTATGATCAGTTTGAGCTAATACTTTATCTTAGCAAGGATATTCTGATGCCAGATGGAACAATGGGAAACAACTTCCAGGTTAAACTTAGAAAAAAATGGTAGCTATTCTATCCCTATTATTCTGCTTTCCAGAAAACACCTTTCAGCCCCACGTAAATAGCAATGGGCAACTATATATCTATTTTTTCCATATTGTATAAATTCCTTTGGGAGTATATTTCTCACTGTTACATTACCATCTGTGTCACAATATCTTATTGTAATCTTTTTACCTATAGCTATTTTCCTTGCAGTAGCAATCTCGCTTTTTTCCCTTAATATCTTAGAATTAACTCTTGCGCCATGTATATTCATGAATTCACCGAATGTGGAGTTTTCATCAAGGCCACTCCTTTTAACAACCTCAAGAAAAACCATCATGCAAACAATGGCATCATCAAGAGCCCTGTGATTACGGCAATCAATCCCAAGATAGGAAGCAAGAGTTGTTAGCTTATGATTTGGCAACTCGCAAAAAAATTTCCTTGCAAGGCGAACAGTATCAAGACCCCATAGCCTTCTGGAAGCAATCCCCTGCTTTTTAAAAACCAGATCAATAAAGGATAAATCAAATGAAGGATTATGAACCACAAGGACAGAATCTTTAATAAAATCATAAAAAGAAAAAACAACATCTTCAATAGAGGGGGAATTGCAAACCATCTCATCTGTTATACCATGTATGCGCACTACATTATATGGAATATGCACTTTGGGATTTATGAGGGTATGAAACTCTTCTTTATCTCCTGCGAGATTAAATTTTACTGCGCCTATTTCAACTATCTTATCAAAGGCTGGATTTACACCAGTTGTTTCAAGATCCACAGCACAGAAATTTATAGTTAAAAGCTTTTCATTAAACATCAGAACTAAAATCCCCCATAAATTTCACCTCTGTTTCAAGAGCAATAGAGTGTTTTTCCATAACACATTGCTGAATCTTCTTTATAAGCCTATAAATGTCCTCAGAAGTGGCGTTACCTGTATTTATTATAAAATTTGTATGCTTTTCTGAAACCTTTGCACCTCCAATTGAAAAACCCTTAAGCCCACAGTCATCAATAAGCTTCCATGAAGAAAAACCCTCTGGATTTTTGAAAACAGATCCAGCTGATGGATATTCCATTGGATGTTTTTTCCATCTCTCTTGAATTATCTTTTCGATCTCTTTTTTAAGAGTCTCTATTTCATGGGAAGAAATTTTTGGTAAAGAAAAATATCCTCCAAGGATAACTGCTCCCTTTGGGATATTCATATCTCTATATGAACACAGAGAAGATGTAATCTCTCTCTCTATTATATCACCCTCCTGAGTAAGCAACTTTATGCTTTTTAAAATATCACTAAAGCTACCCATAAACGTCCCGGCATTCATAAAAATGCCTCCACCAATAGCCCCAGGAATACCTGCCATAAACTCCACTCCCCCATAACCATGGTCTATTGTCTCCTGAATAAATCTCTCCTTCGAAACATTGGCTGAAGCATAAATGAATCCTTCATCAAAGCAAACAGACTCTGTATCGCTATAAAGACGAATTACAATTCCGGAGAGCCCCTTATCGCTTACAAGAAGATTTGAGCCTCCACCAATTATGTGATACGGACAATTCACCTCTTTTAATACAGCAAAAGCCTTTATTAAGGAATCCTCATCAATGGGTTCAAATAAATAATCAGCAGTGCCACCTGTTTTAAAAGTAGTGACATCTTTTAAAGGAAAATTTTTAAACAACCTTCCATGGGACTGAAGTTCCTTTTGCAAGTCTGCTGGCATTTCATAGAAATTATTTGACATCTTTTCATCCAGAAATAAAAGTTAAAACCAGAGATCATTTTTTTTATTAAAAAATCACTGTCAATAAATTTAAAGGAATAAAAAAGAATCCCCCTGCTGGTAGGCGAGGGGGAGATAAAGAGGAAGCAAAAATGTTAACTCAAAATACTAAGTCGGCATTCAGGAAACATAAACCGCCAAAAAACTTTACACATTTTATTATAATTAAAATAATTTAGATTGTCAAATATTTTTTTTAAAAAATTTTATAATTATTGGTATTTTTTAAAAAAATTTCTTATCTAAATAGCAAAAGAAAGGTCTAAATACCTTTTGCTCTTATATAAAATAAGAAATATTCTTAGTCTTGTTACAGTAAAATTATTAAAAAAGCCATGTTGCAAAATATCTTTATATCAAAATACTTAATATTTATCACTAAGCTCCGATAATCTATAGAAGGGGAAATCTAAAAGCTCCCAAAACAGGCAAATTCTATGAAAAGAGAAAAAAAAGCAATAATACCTGATCTCAAAGAATTCACTGACGAATCCGGGAAAAAATGGGTCCCCACATCGGCAGATGATCTCTTTTCAATGGAAGAACTCAATAATATCATAAAGGATATTGAAAAAGAAAGAGCCAAAGATGAGATTGTCCTTGCCAGAATAGACTTTCAAAAAGTAGACAGAGAATTCTATGAGGCTGCTGTTGAACTTCAAAAGAGACTGGAGAAACAAACTCTTCTGCTAAAAAAATTTATCAAAGAATCAAGAGAGCTGATTGATAAAAAAAACCGAAAACTAAAAGAGCTAATTGATTATATAAAAAAGCTTCATCTTTTCATTGCATATCTAAATGAAAACCCTGATGAGGCAGAAAAACTCTCAGGCAATATATTTGTCCAGATACAATCTCCAGAGGAAGAAATTATATCTGAATATGAAGAAGTTCAAGAAATACCAATGTCAGATCTTGACAGCGAGTAAATAACATAAAGTCTCTTTTCAAAAGAAAAATGTTTGACACAGACCCCTACTAACTGCTGCCATTTAAACAATAAAAAATAACCCTTGCTTTGAGGTCTATATGGCAATTAAAATATACAACACAATGAGCAGAAAACTGGAAGAATTTATACCTGGAGGAGAACCAAAGGAACAGATAACAGATTATCCTCCTGTAACAATATATTCCTGTGGCCCCACTGTCTATAGCTTTGCCCACATAGGTAATTTCAGAACATTTATATTCAATGATCTACTGCGTAGATACCTAAAATTTCGCGGATACAGTGTAGATCATGCAATGAATATTACTGACGTTGATGACAAGACAATAAAAGGGGCTCTGGCTGAGGGTATAACTCTCAAGGAATATACAGATAAATACACAAAAATTTTCTTTGAGGATCTAAAAAAGCTCAACATTGAGCCAGTGGAGCACAACCCGAGAGCAACTGAATCTATCGAAGAGATGATTGATATAATCAAAAAAATTGACGAAAAGGGAATAATGTATAACAGCGAAGGTTCTCTCTACTTTGATATATCAAAGTTTCCGCAATATGGCAGGCTGTCTAACCTTGACAAAAGGGAAATAAAAGCAGGTGCTCGCTACGATGCAGATGAATACAATAAAGAAGATGTCCGTGACTTTGCTCTGTGGAAAGCTCCTAAGGAAAATGAACCCTTCTGGGAAACACCTTATGGCCCTGGAAGACCTGGCTGGCATATTGAATGCTCTGCGATGATACGAAAGATCTTTGGGAAGACAATCGATATTCACACTGGAGGAGTTGACCTGATATTTCCTCACCATGAAAATGAAATTGCTCAAAGCGAGGCAGCTTATGGAGAAAAATTTGTCCGCTATTGGCTCCATGTGGAGCATCTCCTTGTTGATGGAGCAAAGATGTCTAAATCTGCAGGCAACTTTTATACCTTAAGGGATCTACTCAATATGGGCTATTCTCCACGGCCCATAAGGTATCTGCTAATATCTGCTCACTATAGAAAACAGCTGAACTTTACACTTGAAGGAATTAAACACTCCGAGCAGGCACTTGAGCGTATAGACAATCTCATAGTAAGGCTTAGGGACATTAAAAAAGAAGAACACAACTTTAATGAATGCGATAATTTAATAGCAAAGCTTTACTTTGATTTTACTGAGGCAATGGATAATGATCTCAATATATCTGGAGCCTTAGGGGTTTTCTTTGAATTTGTTTCAAAAGTAAACACTTTAATATCTGAGGAAAAGCTTTCAAAGAATGATGCTGAAAAAATAATAGCTGCAATAAATAAACTGGATAGCGTATTTGGATTTATAAACTTTGAGAGCGAAGAGGATGTTGACGCAGAAAGGATAGAGGCTTTAGTTCAGGAGAGAATTCAGGCTAAAAAGGATAAAAATTTCAAGAGGGCTGATGAGATCCGTGATATGTTAAAAGAAGAAGGAATAATTCTCGAAGACACAAAAGATGGCACAAGATGGAAAAGAAAGAAATAGTCACAGGTCGCAATCCAGTTTTTGAATACTTAAAAGAGCTATCTCAAAGCCATGGTGCACAGTTGCACATATCCTCATCTGCCCATGGTAAAATAATAGATGATATTGTAGCTTTAGCTAAAAAAAAGAATATTAAAATTTTATATGAGGATAAATCTTTTTTTTCCTCCCTTGGTAGCGCCTCATCTCATCAGGGAGTTGCACTTTTTACAGCTACAAAAAAGCTCACAGATGAAAGCTCTATGCTTTCCTCCATTGCTCAGGAGAAGGGAGTTATTGTTTTTCTCGATCAGATTACAGATCCTCACAACCTTGGCTCAATCATAAGGAGTGCAGAGGCTTTAGGTTGCAGCTGCGTTGCCATAACAAAGGATAACTCCGCACCCATAAACGAAACAGTAATTAAAACATCAGCTGGTGCTACTGCTCACATCAGAATAATTACTATAACAAATGCTGCCCAATTTCTTGAGGATCTCAAAAGCTACGGTTTCTGGATTATTGGAACAAGCGACCATGGCAAAACATACCTAAATCAACTGAAGGATATTAAGCCTGCCTGCATTATCATTGGAAATGAAGGCAAAGGCATGAGAAGACTCACTGAAGAAAAATGTGACTTTGTGGTTTCTATACCTCTCAAAGGAAAAATTTCTTCCCTGAATGCCTCTGTCGCTGCAGGAATAGTTATTTATAAATTATTAAATGAATGAATACAAAAAATAGTTGCCAACTTTAACCAATAATTATTGCTTTCCACCAGTCACTATTTATATTTATGCTAAATTTAAGGATCACAGGTAAAATATGAATTTATCTCACATAAGGAATTTTTCTATAATAGCACATATAGACCACGGCAAATCAACTCTTGCTGACAGAATAATAGAAAAGTGCCGTCTTGTAAATGAAAGAAACAAAAAGGATCAAATCCTTGACACAATGGACATTGAAAGGGAAAGGGGCATCACAATAAAATCAAATGCCATCACCCTGAACTACACATCTAAATCCGGTGAGGAATATATCTTCAACCTCATAGACACACCAGGCCATGTAGATTTTACCTATGAGGTTTCGCGAGCTCTATCATCCTGCGATGGAGTTATTCTCATAGTTGATGCAACTCAGGGTGTTGAGGCTCAGACCATTGCAAACTTCTACCTCGCTCTGGAAAATGACCTTGAGATTCTTCCAGTAATAAACAAAATTGATATGCCAAGTGCAGATATAGAGAACACTAAATCTCAGCTTGATAAAACCTTAGGCCTTGATCCAGAAATGGCAGTTTTAACATCTGCCAAAGAGGGCATTGGAATTGATGAACTTCTGGAAAAAGTAATAGAGGTTATACCTCCACCAAAGGGTGATGTAAATTCTCCTCTTAAGGCCTTGATTTTTGACTCCTTCTATGATCAATACCTTGGAGCAGTAATAAAAGTAAGAATTTTTGATGGCTCTGTTAAAAAAGATGATGTAATTAAACTATTTGCCACAGGTAAAGAATTCACTGTAACTGAGGTTGGAATTTTCAGACTTGATCTTGAAAAAAAAGATATTCTCACTCCCGGAGAAGTAGGTTATATAGTTGCAGGAATCAAAAGCGTTGTTGATACAAAGATTGGCGATACTGTTACACTGGCAAAAAATCCAGCAAAAGAGCCCCTTAAGGGTTTTAAAGAAGTAAAGTCCATGGTATTCTCAGGCCTTTATCCCATGTATAGTGATGATTACGAGAATCTTAGAGATGCACTTTACAAATTACAGCTTAATGATGCCTCTTTGATTTTTGAGCCAGATAATTCCTATGCCCTTGGTTTTGGTTTTAGATGTGGATACCTTGGCCTACTGCACATGGAAATTGTTCAGGAAAGGCTTGAGAGAGAATTTGGACTTTCACTTATTACAACTGCCCCAAGTGTAGAATTCAAGGTTCTGCTAATCAATGGTAAAGAGCTAAAGATCGACAACCCCGTAAACATGCCAGATCCCGGACAGATTGAACGCATAGAAGAGCCCTATGTGTCTGCTGCAATTGTAACCCCTACAGAGTATGTTGGGAATATTATGCAACTTGTAACAGAAAGCCGAGGGATACATAAAAACATGGAATACATTACTCCTCAAAGGGTTCAGCTCACCTATGAGTTGCCTCTTTCTGAGATTGTTTTCAATTTTTATGACA
This sequence comes from Spirochaetes bacterium ADurb.Bin218, assembly GCA_002069965.1. Classification (GTDB taxonomy): domain Bacteria; phylum Spirochaetota; class UBA4802; order UBA4802; family UBA5550; genus UBA5550. Next base: position 17,549 of record MWCI01000008.1, read on the forward strand.
AGCTAAAATCAATCTCAAGGGGATACGCTTCTTTTGATTATGATTTTCTGGATTACAGACCTTCTGATATGGTTAAGGTCGACATTCTTGTAAATGGAGAGCCTGTTGATGCTCTTTCTTTTATCGTTCACAGAGATAAGGCAAGAACAAGGGGCAAAGAGATAATTGAGAAACTAAAAGAAATTATTCCACGTCACCAATTTAAAATTCCTCTACAGGCTGCAATTGGAGCTACAATAATTGCAAGGGAAAATATATCTGCAGTTCGAAAAGATGTTACAGCAAAATGCTACGGCGGAGATATAACAAGAAAAAGAAAACTCCTTGAAAAACAAAAAGAAGGCAAAAAGAGAATGAAAATGATCGGCTCAGTGGAGATTCCACAGGAGGCCTTTCTCACAATACTTAAAATTGATTAAAAAAGGCTGATTTACACAGCCTTTTTTAAATAATTTATACACCTCCAGAGATATGGATATTTTCTATCAATGTTGATTTCTTAATCTCCATCTTGAATAAAATGACCCAATAATCCCATCTCCTCAGGTGGCTGGATTATTAAAAGTAGTATTTATTACAATAAAATACATCTTCAGGAATTATTAGCGATTTTTTATTGAAATTAAAGCTGCCTTAATCATCCTTTGTTAAAAAATAAATTATAACAACTTTGAGGACCACTGGATGATAATAGTAAATAATTTAAGCAAATCCTTTGGCAAACAGGAAATTTTTGATGATATAAGCTTTAATGTTAATCCTGGAGAAAAAATTGGACTGGTAGGCAGAAATGGCCATGGCAAAACAACTCTCCTGCGCATGATTATTGGAGAAGAACATCCTGATTCTGGGGAGATTATTATACCAAAAAATTATTCCATTGGCCATGTAAAACAGCACTTAGACTTTACAAAAAACTCTGTAATTGCAGAGGCCTGTCTTGGATTAAAGGAAAATGAAAGCGATGCCAGATGGAAAGCTGAAAAGATATTGGCAGGACTTGGATTTTCTCAGGCAGATATGGAAAAAGATCCCTGGAGCTTTTCTGGTGGATTTCAGGTAAGACTTAATCTTGCAAAAGTTTTAGTCTCTGAGCCAGACATGCTGCTGCTGGATGAGCCTACAAATTATCTTGACATTATATCCATAAGATGGCTGGAAAACTTTTTGAGGCAATGGAAGGGTGAGCTTATTATTGTAACTCATGACAGATCCTTTATGAACAGAGTTATCACTCATACAATTGGAATACACAGACAGAAGGTAAGAAAAATTGAAGGAACAACAGATAAACTCTATGAGCAGATCCTCAAAGAAGAAGAAATATACGAAAAAACAAGAATAAACGACGAAAAAAAACGAAAAGAGGTTGAGCTCTTTATATCACGCTTTAGAGCAAAGGCAAGGCTTGCAGGTCTTGTTCAATCAAGAATCAAAGCTTTAGAAAAACAACAAAACCTCCAGAAGCTGGAGAAGATCAAGGATCTTGACTTTTCATTTACATATAAACCCTTTAATGCCAAAAGCCTGATGTCTGTAGAAAACCTCTCTTTCTCTTATGATAAAAAAAATTTCATCATAAAGGATCTCTCTCTATCTGTGAGGAGTGATGACAGAATATGTGTAATAGGTAAAAACGGCCGTGGGAAAACAACTCTTCTCCGTCTACTTGCGGGAGAACTTTCTCCAGACAGCGGAGTAATATCTGTTCATCCAAATACAGTTGCTGGCTATTTTGCTCAGACAAATATCGTGCGCCTTAAGGAAAATCTTACAATAGAAGAGGAAATAATGTCTGCAGGGTGCGACAAACAAACAGCCAGAAATATTGCAGGGGCAATGATGTTTGAAGGAGATGATGCCTTAAAAAAAATTTCTGTGCTTTCTGGAGGAGAAAAAAGCCGCGTGCTCCTTGGCAAAATACTTGCTACTCCCTCAAACCTTATATTCCTTGATGAGCCAACAAACCATCTCGACATGGAATCCTGTGATGCACTCATGGCTGCCATTGACTCATACCCTGGAGCAATAATTATGGTAACACACAATGAATTGTTTTTACATTCCCTTGCCAACAGATTTATTGTTTTTCAAGAAAGCGGAGTAAGAGTCTTCGAGGGGAGCTATCAATACTTCCTTGATAAAATAGGGTGGGAAGAGGAAAAATCTGATCAGGGAAAAAGCTTTAATCAGAAGGATACTTTAAATAAAAAAGATCTCCGCAAGCTAAGATCAGAAATAATAACAAGGAGAAACCGAGAAATAAAACCCCTGGAAGAAAAGCTTGTTAAAACCGAAAACCTCATAACAGAAAAGGAAGAAGCCCTCTCCTTAAAAAATAAAGAGATAATCGAGGCCTCTGGAGTTAAATCCGGCAAAGAGATTGAAAGCCTCTCAAAAGAAATTCATTCTCTTCAAAAAGAAATAAATGAGCTATTTGTGCAATACGAAGAATTGCACAACACCATTGAAGAAAAAAAACGTGACTTTGACTTAGAGCTTTCAAAATTAGAGGAGTAATTTATGGATCCAGAAAAAAGATACAAATTAGCTGGAGCCTTAGCAATGGTAGGGACCGCCTCCCTCTGGAGTATTGCTGGCATTCTCATCAAGCTTATAGACTGGAATCCCTTTGCCATTGCAGGGATGAGAAGTTTTATTGCATCCATAGTAATTCTTATATATATAAGAAGGCCTATTTTTACCTTTTCCTTTTCGCAGATGGCTGCTGCAATATCCTATGCCGTTACAATGATTCTTTTTGTTACAGCAAACAAAACCACAACTGCTGCCAATGCTGTTTTATTGCAATACACTGCTCCTGTAATTACCGCATTTCTTGCAGTGCCCCTGTTAAATGAAAAAACAAAGCCAGAGCACTGGTTTGCAATTTTCTTTGTAGGTCTTGGAATGATTATAATGTTTATAGATGACTTAGGAGGTGGAAGACTTCTTGGAAATTCCATTGCTTTAATGTCTGCCTTTTCCTTTAGCCTTTATTTTATCTTTCTGAGAATGCAGAAAGACTCATCCCCCTTTGAATCAGTTATATTGTCTCACTGGATAACAGCAATTGTATGCCTCATCGCATCTCTCTTTATGCCTCTTCCACATATAACGCTTAAGTCAGCAACGGCAATGCTTATCCTTGGTGCTATTCAAATGGGAATTCCTTCAATACTCATATCAATTGGGATTAAGAGGATATCAGCTTTATCTGCAAATCTCATTGCTGTAATTGAGCCTGTTTTTAATCCAATATGGGTGTTTCTTTTTGTTGGAGAAACTCCAGGTGTAAATACAATTATAGGGGGATCGCTTATAATTATTTCTGTAACTGCTGTTTCTGTTATATCAGCAAGGCGCAGGTAAGACTTTTTTATCAATTTAATGGAAATTCAAAAAAAGCTCATACTCCTCTGATTGCAGAATTTCCTCTGGTATTGTTGATTTACTCAATAGCATGTAAGGCAGGAGATCTGCCATAAGTGAATGAGGTATATATTTACTTTTGCAAAATCTCTCTGTTTCTTTAACAAGAGAAGTTAAGGCTCCATAATATTTAGCCTCATCAAAAACCAAATCCCCTGCACTATTGTAAATCTCCATATCAGCTGAAATTATATAAAAAAATCCACCGCAATCAATATAAATCTGTATGGAATTTCCCATGCCACTGCAGTCAAGGACTTCTATTAGTTGAATTCTATTCTCTGCTATTGAAAGATTTTTTTGTAAAAAGTCCTTTTCCTTATGTGCCATTTCCATATTCATATTTGCCATGAAGATCTTTGCACCATGGATATTTCTCTCTTTAAAAGAAAAAATATCAGCTGGCGCCATCTCTGCAGGATAAACTCGTGACTCGGCCCTGCCTCCACCTGAGCCATAAAAACCAAAGCGCTGCAAATTCATAGAGGCATAAAAACCCATAGATTCCAGAAAAGAAAAAAAACTCTCCTTAAAAAATGATGTGGAATAAGATATATGAGCGTGAGTTACGCCTTCAAAGTTTATGACAGTTCTAAAATCCTTAAAAAATAGGTAGGGTAAAAGCAAAAGTTCAAATTCACCCAGAGGAGTGAAGGCTCCTGTATCTATAAAAATATTGCCTGGAGAAATCCCCTGAGGATAAAAAATTATATCCTCCCCAGATGTAGAAAGAATTCCACAGGAGCTACTGTCAAAAAAATTCTTAAAAGAGACCCACAACGATTCCAGTTCAAAGTTTTTCTCCAGGAACTGCCATCCTCCTTTAATGCAAAGGGGCTCTTCTCTCAAAAGAGAGATAGAAAGAGCAATCCTTATCTTTTGCCAGCTAAGATTTTTAAAAAAAACTTCTCTCATAGCCTACATATATTTTTTTAACACTTCTGGGATATCAAAGGTACCATCTTCTCTTTGATAATTTTCAATTATAGCAGCCAATGTTCTTCCTGCAGCAAGTCCTGAGCCATTAAGGGTATGGAGATACTGAGGCTTTTCTCCTTTCTTTTTATATCTAATCATTGCTCTCCTTGCCTGATAGTCTAAGAAGTTGGAGCAGGAGGATATTTCCATATATCTATTAAGTCCAGGCATCCATACCTCTATATCGTATGTCTTTGATGATGATGCTGATGTATCACCACTACACAGAAGCACAACGCGATAATGAAGGTTGAGCCTTTTGAGAACCTCTTCTGCATTTGCTGTAAGCTTTTCCAATTCATCAAAGGAGGTCTCTGGCTCAACAAACTTAACAAGCTCAACCTTCTGAAATTGATGGACTCTCACAAGACCCCTTGTATCACGACCGGCAGCTCCAGCCTCACGTCTAAAACATGAGGATTGCATTGTTAGATATATTGGCAACTTTTCTGCCTCAAGGATCTCATCTCGAAAGAGATTTGTCAGTGTCACCTCTGCGGTTGGGATAAGAGAGAGACCATCTCGGTCAATTCTATAATACTCATCCTTAAATTTTGGATACTGGCCTGTGCCTGTCATACTCTCATCATTTACTATGAAAGGTCCAAAGGTCTCTGTATAGCCATGTTCTTTTGTGTGAAGATCTAACATAAAATTTATAATAGCCCTTTCAAGGGTTGCAGCAAGTCCCCGGTAAACATAAAACCTTGCACCCGCAAGCTTAACTCCTCTTTCAAAATCAAGTATCCCCATAGATGTGCCTATATCATAATGAGGCTTTGGCTCAAAATTAAACTGTGGTTTTTTACCCCACTCCCGCACAACAACATTATCTTTATCATCTTTCCCTGTGGGAACACTTTTATCAAGAATATTTGGCACAGAGAGATGAAGTTCCCTGAATCTCTCATTGAGATCGTTAAGCCTCTGCTCTATGGATTTTATTTCATCACCTATTAATTGGACCTCTTTCATCATGTCAACGGGATCTTGCCCCTTTGCTTTTAGCTGACCTATTGTTTTTGAAGCAGAATTCCTTTTTTCCCTAAGCTCATCTGCTTTTAAAATAAGAGTTCTTCTTTCCTCATCAATAGCCTTTAGCTCATCAATATCCACAGCACCTGCCATATTGCGCCTTTGCAGCAGCTCTTTTATCATTTCTATATTATCTCGAATTATTTTAGGATCAATCATAGCAAACTCCATTATATGCTTTTAAACAGCCGAAATTCTTAAATTTTCCTGTAAATTTCCCTAAAGTTTAAAATTTTGTCAAGATGGAAAAGAAACTCAGCTTCAACAAAGAAAAAAATGTTGCTTAAATTTCCATAGACAATTATTTTTTATTATTATATATAAAGAAAAGGTTATGACTAAGGAAAGAAAAAAAATATTTCTGCAGTTACTAAGCACTGCCTTAATATATATCATTGGCGTAGTTGGCTATACCTATTGCTCAAATGAAAGAGACAAATCCCTTATAATGAATGAAATAGACTCACGGCTTCTTATTGCTGCGAAGTCCATAAAATTCATGCTTAAAGAGGATTTTCATGACAGAGCTATTTCTCCTACAAGCATCTCCTTTGACGAAGAAATAAAAAACCGCCAAAAACTTAATAATTACAAAGAGGGGAATGGATTTAAATGGATCTATACAATAGTTGAAAGCAATGGCAAGTTTTACTTTGCAGCTCCTACTGTATCAGATGAAGAAGCAAGAGAGAGAAAATCCTGGTATTTTTATCCATACGAGGACATCCCTGAAGAATTCAAAAAAACCTTTAAAGAAGGAGGCATCTCTTTTGTTGAATATTCAGATCAATGGGGAACTTTTAGATCTGTTGCTGTTGCAGAAACCTCTCCTGGTGGAAGAGTATATCTTGCCTGTGCTGACTATGAGATAACATATATAGACCAGATAATGAGACAAAATCTACTTTATTCAATATATAGTGCTCTATTTTTTATTATAATCTCCATACCCTTTATATTTCTAATTACAAGGATCTATAAAAATTACAACCTCAAACTCAAGGCCTTCAATGAGGAGCTAATACATCACAAAGAAAATCTTGAATTTCTTGTTCAAGAAAGGACAAAGCAATTACAGGAGAGCAATGACAAACTTGAAGAAGAACTAAAGATAAGAACAGAAACAGAAAAAATATTGCACCTTGAAAAGGAAAAACTGGAAAATGCCATGGCAGAAGTCAAAACTCTCAGTGGATTATTGCCAATATGTGCATCATGCAAAAAAGTTAGAGATGACCGAGGCTACTGGAAACAAATAGAAAAATATATTCAGGAACACTCAGATGCAGTTTTCAGTCATGGGCTATGCCCAGACTGCGCAAAAAAGCTCTACCCTGATTTTTATAACGATGAGCAAAAGGTAAAAAAATGAAGCCAGCTTTTTTTAACATAGCAAAGATAAAAAGGGAAACCATAATCAAGGCATGCATAAGCGAATTTGGAGAATATGGCTATGAGAAGAGCTCAACTGATAGAATAATAAAGTTAGCCAACATCTCAAAAGGTGGCTTGTATGAATATATATCTTCAAAGGAAGAGTTATTCTTATATGTAACTGAATTTGTATTCCAGGGGCTTTACTCGTTTATAAGGAACAAACTTGAAGAAAGGCAAAATATCTCCGAGGATATTCTGGAGAGATTCAGAATTGTATCAGAAATAGCTATTGATTTTTACATAGCAAACCCTTCTTATATTAAATTTATAGTAACCACAGGGAGACTCAACGATCCATCATTAGAAAAAAAGGTTAAAGCTATATTTGCAAAACAATTCAATACAGTCTTTGGAAATGTTAGCGAAAAAAATCTCAGATATGATAAAGCAAAAATAACAGAAATGCTTATATGGCTACTGGCAAAAACAAGGGATGATTTTCTCCATGCAATGGAACAGAGCAACAACACCAAGAGGCTTAAAAAGATTTATCTTGAAAACTGGGATTTTTATCTATCGATTCTTAAGACAGGAATATATAGCTAACCCCGCTTTTTTAATTTACGCAAATATTTAAACATAAGCTCTATCCTCTGCAATTATCGCAATTATTGCAAACAACCTCATCAATGGCAAAATACCTGTAGATTAATTTTCTTCTACAAATTTCAGATTTTGCATAATTCATCATTTCCACAAGCCTCTTGCGATCAAACTCCTGCTTTTTTGTTATATATTCCTGTTGCAAAATTTCATCTGGCAGTTCCCCTACTATTTTAAGATCCCTCTCCAGAGTCCCTTCTGTTACTCCATACATGTCAAATATATTGAGCACAGTCTGAAACCTGTGGTCATCACTTTTTTTATATACCAACCTTTCCTGCAATTCCTCATAGGTAAAGGAATTAACAGTCGAACCTAAGGTTTTTAGCATCTCATAGCTTTTCTTTATAAAATTTCCATCTGGATTTTTCCATCTCAAAAATTCCATCTGTATTTCAAGATCATCAGGAAGATAGACAAGAGTGCATTCAGAGGGAAGACCATCCCTACCAGCTCTCCCTATTTCTTGATAATAAGATTCAAGGGAATCTGGAATCTCCCCATGGATAATGAGCCTTATATCAGATCGATCTATTCCCATTCCAAAGGCATTTGTTGCAAGCATTAAAGGGCTTTTCATTTCCATAAAATTTTTCTGCACTGCCTTTTTCTTCTCAGGTGAAAGCTTTCCATGATAGACTGAATACTTCAATCCCTTAATATCAAGGTAGGAGGCAAACTTCTCCAGATTTTTTATAAGACTAAAATAAACTATTGCTGTCTTTTTGCAATTAACCAACTTTTTATAGATGAGGTCAAACTTCTCTGCCTCATCAAGCACCTTGCAAACAGAAAGGAATAAATTTGGTCTGCATATACCTTCATTAAATATCTTTATCTCCTGTGGAGGGATCAAAGTCTTTGCAATAATATCATCCCGCACAAAAGGAGTTGCCGTAGCAGTTAAAGCCATTGTTACAGGATTACCAAGAAGCTCTCGAAATTCACCTATTCGTGAATAATCTGGCCTGAAATCGTTTCCCCACTGGCTCACACAATGGGCCTCATCAAGAGCAAGGAATGATATTTCCCTCCTTGTAATTACATCAAGGAAATCTTTTTTTCTAAATCGCTCAGGTGAAACATACAATAATTTATATCTCCCCAACTTGATATTGCCATATCTCCTTTCTCTCTCTGACTTAGATAAAGTAGAGTTTACAAATTCTGCATCCACACCGATTTTTTTAAGGGAATCAACCTGATCCTTCATCAAGGCTATAAGTGGAGATATAACAACTGTAAGGCCAGAAAAAAGTAAGGCGGGTAATTGATAGCATAGAGATTTTCCCATGCCAGTTGGCATCAAAACAAGGCTATGGTTACCCCTTAGAGTATGAATAACTATGTCTTTTTGAGATCCCCTGAATTCATCGATTTTAAAAACATTCCGCAAAACGCCATATAAATTCTCTTCTGTAAAATTAAAACTCATCATTTCACCTCAAAAAAACAATTACAGTAAGTAAAAGAGGCAAGTCAATGGTTATTCCAAAAATTTTTAAAGTAATTTGATCCAGATCAAAGACTTCCCCATGAAAATAATATATATTTTAGAAAAATAATTAAACTATTTTAAGGAGAAAACCATGAGCATGTTTTGCTTTCAATGTCAGGAAACAGCAAAAAATCAAGGGTGCACTGTTAGAGGTGTATGTGGTAAAGAAGAAGAAACTGCAAAATTGCAGGATCTCTTAGTTTTTAACCTCAAAGGCATATCTTTTCTTGCTGAAGAAAAAATCAACAAGGGAGAGGATATCTCTGCCTTAGGAAGATTTATCTGTGATTGTCTATTTGCCACAATCACCAATGCAAATTTTGACAACACAAGAATTATTGAATTAAACAAAGAAGCTGTAAAGATCAAGAAAGAACTTATTGAAGACATTAAATTAACAAATGCTCCTCTTGCAGCTACCTGGATAGAATCAAATGATACACTATTCCTTGAAACAGCAAGCAAGGTTGGAGTTCTCTCCACAGAAGATGAGGATGTCAGATCCTTGAGAGAGCTTTTAATCTATGGACTTAAAGGTGTTGCAGCATATGCTCATCATGCCTTTGTTCTCAATTATGAAGATAAGGATATATACGAATTTGCCATCCATGGCCTTGCATCAACTCTTAAAAATCTCTCTGTTGATGAGATGATTGGCCTTGTCCTTAAATGTGGTGAAATTGCTGTAAAGACAATGGCTCTTCTTGATAAGGCCAATACAGAGACCTATGGCAATCCAGAAATTACAAAGGTTAATATTGGCACAAGAAACAACCCTGGCATATTAATCTCTGGCCATGACCTAAAAGATATGGAAGAGCTTCTCAAGCAAACAGAAGGCACTGGTGTTGATGTCTATACACACAGTGAGATGCTTCCTGCAAATTATTACCCTGCCTTTAAAAAATATTCTCACTTTGCAGGAAATTATGGAAATGCATGGTGGAAACAAAATGAAGAATTTGAAAAATTCAACGGCCCAATTCTCATGACCACAAACTGCATTATCCCTGTAAAAGATAGCTACAAAGATAGGATATTCACAACTGGAATGGCAGGTTACCCTGGAGTAAAACATATTCCAGACAGAGGTAATGGCAAAGCTAAGGATTTTTCAGAGATTATTGAACTTGCAAAAAAATGTCCTCCACCTGTGGAAATAGAAAATGGCGAGATTGTTGGTGGATTTGCTCATGCTCAGGTTTTTGCTCTTGCAGATAAGGTTGTTGAGGCTGTTAAATCAGGAGCAATCAAGCGATTTGTTGTAATGGCTGGATGCGATGGCCGTATGAAATCAAGAGAATACTTTACAGATGTTGCAAAACAGCTTCCTGAAGGGACAGTGATACTTACAGCTGGATGTGCAAAATACAGATATAATAAACTCAATCTTGGAGATATTGGAGGAATTCCACGAGTGCTTGATGCTGGTCAGTGCAATGATTCCTATTCCCTGGCACTTATTGCGCTGAAGCTAAAAGAAATTTTTGGACTTGATGATGTTAACAAGCTCCCATTATCCTTTGATATTGCATGGTATGAGCAAAAGGCTGTTGCAGTTCTGTTGGCTCTGCTTTATCTTGGATTCAAGACAATAAGGCTTGGACCAACTCTTCCAGCATTTCTTTCGCCAAATGTAGTAAAGGTGCTTGTTGAAAATTTTAACATTATGCCAACAACTGACCCTGCAAGCGACATAGGGGCAATGATGGCAGGTAAATAAACTTTAGTCTATTAAATTTCTCAAAAAGCCCTACTCCCTTAGGGTGGGCTTTTTGAGAAAAAATTTCATTTAATCCCTTCTTATATCTTGACATAAAAATAATCCTCCCTTTTTATAAAGATTTTTAACAATATAACTACTAAAAATTTATCATCAGGCAAAGGGGAATATAATGATTCGCATAAATGAAAATTATCTAAAGCTTAAATCCTCCTATCTGTTTTCAGAAATTGCAAAGAGAGTTTCTTCATTTCAACAAAGCAATCCTGATTCAAAAATAATAAGAATGGGCATTGGTGATGTAACTGAACCTCTACCTCAATCAATAATAAAGGCCTTTCATCATGGAGTAGATGAGATGGCTGACAGAGCAACTTTTAAAGGATATGGACCTGAGCAGGGATATGATTTTTTAAGGGAAAAGATTGCACACTATGATTATGCTTTCCGTGGAGCCCGGATTTCCCATGACGAAATATTTATAAGCGACGGGGCAAAGTGCGACACAGGGAATATTCAAGAGCTCTTTGCCACAGACATAACAGTTGCTATTCCCGATCCTGTTTATCCTGTATATGTTGATACAAATGTAATGGCAGGGAGAACAGGGGAGAATAAAAATGGCAGATACGAAAATCTTATATATCTTGAATGCACAGCGGAAAATAATTTTGTCCCGGAATTGCCAAAAGAAAGAGTTGATCTTATATACCTCTGCTTCCCCAATAACCCAACAGGAGCAACAATAACAAAAGAACAACTCAAAAAATGGGTGGACTTTGCAAGAGAGACAAAGGCAATTATATTATACGATGCAGCTTATGAGGCTTTTATAAGAGATGAGGATCTCCCTCATTCCATTTTTGAGATAGAAGGAGCGCGCGAGGTTGCCATAGAATTCAGAAGCTACTCAAAGACCGCAGGGTTTACAGGAACAAGATGTGCCTTTACTGTAATACCCAGGGAATGCATGGCCTATGACAGCAATGGGAACAAGCACTCTCTCCATGCTATGTGGAACAGAAGACACACTACAAAATTCAATGGAGTATCCTATCCAGTTCAGAAAGCTGCAGAGGCTATTTATTCACCTGAAGGCCAAAGAGAGGTTAAAGCCATAATTGACCATTATCTTGATAATGCAAAAATAATAAGAGAAAAAATGACCTCCTACGGATATAATTGCACAGGTGGTGAAAACTCTCCTTATATATGGGTAGATGTTAAAATGGATTCCTGGAAATTTTTTGACATGTTACTTAATAAATGTCAGGTAGTATGCACACCTGGGGAAGGCTTCGGCAAATGCGGAGAGGGATTTATCAGAATAAGTGCCTTTAACTCCAGAGAAAACGTCATAAATGCCATGGAAAGAATTGCAAAGCTGTAAGGTGATATATGAAAGATGAATCTTTGAAAAAAATTCTTCAATATCAAAAAAATGAAATAACAGAACATATTCTCTATGGTGCCCTTGCCAAAAGGGCGACACCAGAGAATCAAAAGGTGCTAAAAAAGATATCTGAAGATGAATTGCGCCACTACAACTTTTTTAAAAAGATAACTGGTAGAGATGTTTCTCCCTCCTGGTTTAAAATATATTTTTATAGATTTGTTTCAAGGATCTTTGGTTTTACCTTTACAATAAAAATGATGGACAATGGTGAATTACAGGCTGAGCATAATTATGAAGAATTTGAAGATAAAATTCCTGGAATAAAAAAGATCATTTCTGATGAAGTAAAACACGAAAGGGTGCTGATGGAACAAATTGAAGAAGATGTTCTCAAGCACATGGGCTCCATGGTCCTTGCAATAAACAACTCAATACAGGAAATAACTGGAATTGTTGTTGGACTCACCTTTGCCATAGCCAATGCTCTCATGATTGGAAAGACCGCACTTATTAGTGGACTTGCTGCAACATTGGCAATGGTAGCATCAGAATATCTGTCACAAAAAGCAGAAAGCGGTCAGGACTCCTATGCTGCAAAAGCCGCTCTTTACACAGGGATTGTCTATATTGCAGTGGTAATCTTTCTTGTATCGCCATTTTTTATATTTTCCAATCATTACGTTGCACTTTTATCTGCAATAATTGCTGTTGTAATCATACTATCTGCCTTTACATTCTTTATGTCTGTGGTAAAAGGCCTAAATTATAGAAAAGCTCTTGCCGAGGTATCTATTATAACAGCAATTGTAGTTTCGCTCTCATTTATGATTGGAATTGGAATGAAATTAATCTTTGGATAAGGACGGATTGTGAAGCTCTATAAATTATTTTTTGCAAAGGCGTCTTTATATCTGCTACAGGTACTTGTTTTGATAAGCTCTATTTCCTGCGCAACAATGACTGCTTCTGAATCCGAAAATAAATATGATCAGATCAAAGCTGAAAATAAAATAATAAAGCAAAATATAACCCTTCTTATAAGAGAAAACAATGTTCTTAAAGAAGAAAACAGCAAACTTAAAAACGAAAATGCCTCATTAAAGTCAGATCTCAAACTGCTTGAGGCTAAGATAGAACTTTTAAATAAAAATCACGAAAAAGAAATTGCTCTACTAAATGAGAGATATTCAACTCTTTTACTTCAGAAGGATAAATTAGAACAGGAAAGTTCATCTAAAATTTCACAACTCCAGGCAGAAAATAAAGCCCTTGAGGAAAAGCTATCCAGTGAGATCTTAAGGCTTTCCTTAGAAATAAAAAATAAAGAAGAAAGTTTTGCTTTGGAGAAATCAGAGATGGAAAAAAAATATGCCGAGATGGAGATAGCTCTTCAAAAAAAGATATCTGAAGCTCAAAACTCTCTTCTTTCATCTCAAACTCAACTGGAATCTCTGAAGACAGAAATAGTGGATTTAAAAGATAAATTGCAATCTGCTCAAAAAATAATTTCAGAGAAAGATCTTACAATTGAGGATCTTAAAAAGAAAAATCAAACACAAGAACAAAATCAAAAATAAAATTATGAGCTGCAAAAAATCTTTCCATAGTGCAAGAATTAAAGCACTGATTATACTTATAGCTATAATACACATCCTTGGCAGTAACTCTTTCCCAAAAACACAGGAACATAAAGATGAAAATTTTACTATAATAATTACAGCAAATCTTCAGGGGCTATATTCAACAGAAATTGAAGATCAGGAAAAAGAAGACACAATTATAACTTTAGCCCAATCAATAGTTTCTGAATCAAAGGAAGATCCCTTTGATCTTTATGTGGACCTTGGCAATTCTCTCTATCCCGGGGCTCTTTCCAAATACAGCTATGGTTCTGCTATTTTTGATTTTTTTGATTTTACAAATTGTAAAGCTACAGTTCTTTCAAGTAGAGATCTAAACATCGGGCTTTCAAATATTGAGCTATCTTCAAATGATAGAAAAACAAAAATTCTATCTTCCAATATGTTGAGAGAGCAAAGCCCTCTCTTTATGCCATATTTTATCCATGACTTCAATGGCAAAAAAATTGCATTCATTGGGATTACATCTCAAGATAGTGTCCTTGATGATGCCAGCAAAAAAATTCTCGATGTTGATTTGCTGGATTATAATGAGGCAGTGAAGAGCTCCATTCAAAGGGCAAAGGAAGAAGGATGCAAAAATATCATTCTACTATCTTCCCTTAATCTACGCCAGAATACTGAACTCATAAAAAACTTCCCGGAGATAGATTTAATCTTCACTGGAAATGAACCTGGAGGGAAATTCTTCTCAGTGCCAATATCAAGGGTCGATATTGATACAGGTGGCACAATTTTAGTATTAAACAAAAATAAGGGCTTTTATAGATTAGAACTAAATCTTACAGAAAAACCTCTTATTGAATCATTAAAATTCTATGAGTCATCATACAAAAAAATACACAGCAATTCATACAATAACTTCATTTCAAGAATATCAATATGGAAAAGCAAATTTTCTGAAGAAGAAAATAAAATCATAACAGAAACGTCAAAGCCTATTTCTATATCCGATGAAAATGCTGCACAGATGCTACGTCACAGATACAGAACTGAAATAGCAATAATAGAAAAAAATTCCATATTGCCAAAAATAGTTGAAGGAACAATTTACTCCAGAACCATTCTCGGTATAGTCAACAACGACTATCCAATTTTTACTTACAGGCTAAGTGGAGCTGATATAAAAAAAATTATTGAAAGTGATTCTGATTTTGTCATAAGCGGAATAAAAAACAACAAAATTCAGGGCTATGAAATATCCGATCCAAAATTCTACTCTGTATGCTCAACTCAATTTGTATATGATAAAGTTACAAGAATTCTTCGCAAGGATATCAAATACACAAATAGATGGAATACCATTACAGAAGAAATAACTGATGATCTCAAAAAAGATAAAAGCTTTATAAAGGAAAACTACGACTATCTTGATGAAAGGTTTCGCCTTGCCATAGATATAAATCTTTCAAATTTTTATGATAAGTCAGAAGTCTCAATGGGAGATAAAATTTCTACCCCTCCTGGTAAACCTTCAACAACATACACACGCTGGGGGATGGAGGATACAATAAATATAAAATTCTATAATAATCACCACGAATTTCTCTTCACCCCCTATATTTACTTTATAAAGAAGGATGAACAGTACCTGCAGAACTTACTCAGAGGGACCTTTTTATATACATATAATGCAAATGATTATGTTAAGCCATACCATAAGTCTGTTGGAGAGACAGTAGTCAAAGAAGTAGACGGTAGACCAATCCTTGTGCGTGAGACTATTGGTGCTTCCCTTTTCTGGAAAACATTAAATGGCAAAATCGGTGTCGGTTTTGAAAAACAGATTCAAGAGGAGGAAGGCCCTGTAGTATATGGTTTTGAAACGATCATGGATGCAAAATTTAACATTACAAACAGTCTTGCCTATATTTTTAAATTAGATACATTTATCTCCTCTGCTCAGGACCAGAGCAATTTGCAAATGAGAACAGAAATTGCCAATAGCCTTTCTCTTCAGATCAATTCAATACTTGGCATATCCCTTAAACATAAATGGTTCAAGCTCTATTCAAGGGAGATTGAGGATTCCTATAAATACACTCAGACTCTCATCTCCCTTGATCTAAAAACAGATTTTAAATTCTTTTAAGCCTTACCTCGATCCCTTAACATAAATCCTTTCTTCTGTAGATAGTCGTACCTTACATTGTATCCTGGCTGATATACCATAGCCATAATTGATTCCTGCCCCTCTTTTATAGATGAATACTCAGCAAAGTCAAGCGTCCTTATAATTGCCTCCAGAACTCTCAATGCGCCTGAGTGATCGCAAAGGACAACTCTTTTGCCAAGATTTCTCTTAAAGAGTTCAACAAAGGAATGGGCAATTCTCCAGTCAGCTTCAATGAGAGTCTCTCCCTCTGGAAAGTGGTAAAATCGATTTTTAAAAAGCTCTTTGGCAGCCTTCTTTTTTTCATCATCGCTGCCCTTCATCTTTGGTCCATAAATCTCAAGCATGGTCTTATATACATCATTTTTAAATTTATGAGTTAGCGCTCCATACTTCTGAGAATTGAGTCCATAAAGGGGAGTAAAGTTTATCTTGGTAATTCCAGCCTCCTGCAAAAAGTAACGGGCTGTTTCCTCAGTATTTTCACTCTCACTTCCATAGACCTGAACATAATTATCACTATCTGTATTCCACAGTGGGTATCCGCTTTCCTTTAAGAGATCAACAATAACCTTAAAATCTCTTCCCAGTTCCTTTGCAGATTCAACACCAGCCTCCTTGAGCTTGTTCCCAACAGAACCTGAAATTCTCTTATTATCTTTCCAGTGATCCCAGTATCCAGATCCTACAAATTCTGGATTATCTCCACCTGACTCATGAACAGACTTTCCGTGACGAATTGTTATCATCTGAGCTTGATTTATAGGCACATAGGCATTGGGGAATATAGGGATCCCCTTGCCATTTTTCAACCATATAATTCCCTCACGCATAATAAGTCCACTTCCATCATCCAGTATCCTGCCAGTTGTTCGCATCTTCCCACCTGGATTTATCTGCATGTCTTCAATAGCAAGGACAAGTTTTGTTCTGTAGCGAGTATGCCTTGCTCCAAAGGCAGGGATATTTTTGGGAACTAAAATATCGTTAAATTTAGCCAGAGAAAATTTCTGGTGAAGCAGCCTCTTGAAACTGTCATTGTCAAGGAGCCCATTCCATGCAAGATAAAACAGATGAGGATTAGCATCCGGAACGTTGTTTTGTATAAATTCAAATTTATATTTAATGTAATCCTCAGGAGTTACATCTCTCTCAAGGGCAAGAAGAAAGAAATATAGCTTTTTCCCTAAAATCTTCAGATTATTTAAAAAGCCCTCTGTTACATCATCAACAGATACAGATATTCTATCCTTATATACAGCCTGCAAAAATCTTATGCCATCTTTAATCTTATCTTCCCTGTAAGAATTGTGAAACTCAGCATGTTCCCTTGCCAGTCCTGTTTCCAGAATATTTTCAACAGTATTACAGTTTGAGTCTAAATTTTGAGATAAAGACATAGCTACCTCCTTCCATTAAATTATGGTAAACATAATTTAATGACAAAAAGATGTAGCGGCAAAAATTTTTAACTTTTTTTTAGATAAATTGTATTTGTAGGAAAAGGTATTTCTATGCCATGGGCATTTAGCGCCTTATAAATTATATCTGTAGCTTCTAACTTTTTATCATGCTGCTTTGAAAAATCAGGAATCCAAAATTTAGCAACAAAGTTCAAAGAAAAATCCCCCATCTCCACAAACTCTGCAACAGGTGCAGGCTCATCAAGTATTCCCTCTATAGCAGATATTGCAGAGACCACAACCTCTCTAACTTTATCTACATTACTCCCATAGGCAACAGAAAATTTTACAATAACTCGAATGCGTGGATCTGGCTGAACAAAGTTTTTAAATTTTTTGTTCATCAACTCACCATTGGGGATTACAATTATTTCATTATCAAAGGTAAGTATCTTTGTATTGCGCAAGCCAACCTCTGTAATAAATCCAGTATCTCCATCAATCGTAACCTTATCGCCAACAACAAAGGCGTTATCAAGTATCAGTATCACACCTCCAATAATATTAGATAGAGTGTCCTTGACAGCAAAGCCAATAGCAAATCCGGCAATACCTAAGGATGTAACAAAAGGCGCAATATCAATATTAAATCTTGAAAGTATTATTATGAAAACCACAGAGAAAATAACAACTCTGATGCCTCTGCTAAAAAGAGGAACAAGGTCATGTTTTATCCTCGGGTTATCAACTTTCCCTCCCCAATATTTAAGCAATACATTGGATACACCAGATAGTATATAAGCAACAATAAGCATTATTAGTGAGTTTATTATCTCACTTACAACAACTATGCTTTCTGACTTAATATCAGATACATAAAGAGCTATTCTAAAACCTATTAATATTATTATATACTTTAATGGGCTTTGTAAGAGCTCAATAATCTCATCATCAAGTTCTGTTTTTGTTCTTGCAGTTACTCTTGAAAAAATAGAAATAACAACCCTGGACATTATTACTGCACCAAAATAAAAAAACAAAGCCACAAAAAGAGCAAGCAACAGGGAATTATTGATAAATGAAAGCCCAATTCCCTTCAAAAACTCAATCAAACCTTCAGCATGCTTTCTCTCTGGCAGAGAGCTTTGAAGAGGATTTTCTTTGAGAATATTTATCCTGATCCATTCATCTTTTTGTTGAGAAAAATTTTGAATGGAAGATAAAAATCTATCATCAATAATTCCTTCATAAATAGGAGCGCTGATTTCTTTGCCAGCAAAGTCAAAAACTTTTGTTTCAATAATGATCTGCTTTTCATGCACAAGAAATCTTCCTGTCACTGCAAATTCAGCAGGATTATCTTTTAGTATAGATAAAATCAAAGCCTTATTATTAAAATAATCTTCGGAATAATTAGGGGGTGTAGAGTTAAAGCGAAGGTTAATAGCCTCATATCCTGATGTGCTTTTTAAATTTTTTGACATAACCTCAGGAATATAATGCTCCAGATACTTCATTTTGGAATCAGCATAATCATTAAAAGGTAAAAAGATAATTTTTCTAAGGTGCTGCTGTGAATCTTGGGCTGCAATAGCAGATAAAGAAAACAATATCAGAAAAAGTAATCTTAAAAACTTTCTCATTGAAACACTCCAAAAGATTATAAAATTATTCTCTACAGACTTCCACGGCGGTGTTTCCACTCTATTGCATAATGGGTAAGCTCTGCACTGTTTGCTATATTGAGCTTTGTTTTAATCCTGAGTTTATGAGCCTCTACTGTCTTTATGCTTATATTCATAAGCTTTGCAATATCACCTGTCTTTTTTCCTTCAGATATATAGCGAAAGAGTTCAAACTCCCTGTCACTTAAAGTCTGAACAAGGGCATATTCATCGTCAGAACTTTTTGTCACAACATTATGTATAAGCCGTGAGGTCATATCCTCACTCAAATAAAGATTGCCCTTTATAACAGTGCGTAGAGCCTTTATTATGTTATCCATGAGATCGTTTTTCATTACATAGCCTCTGGCTCCTGCCTTAATTGCTCTTTCTGCATAAAGACTCTCGTCATGCATTGATAGCACTATGCACTTAATCTTAGGGTATCTCTTTTTAAGCCCCTTTATAAGCTCTATACCATTTGTTGTACCTTTTAAAGAAATATCAACCACAAGGATATCTGGTTCATCCTTTTCTATCAGTCGCAAAGCTGTATCAGCATCAGGAGCAGAGGCAATTACCTTCATGTCTGGCTCTCTATCAATAAGCTGTTGAATACCACTTGCCACAACAGGATGATCATCCACTATAATAATGCTTGACATCTTAGTATTATTATTTTTTTTCATAGCTCCCCCCTAATTGTTTTTTTATAAAGAAAGCTACATTCAACCGATGTTCCTCCATCAGGATTTTTATTTATAGTAAGAGTCCCACTGATTGACCTTGCTCTATACTTCATTATTTCAAGACCTGCACCACTTAAATCACCCTCTCTAAATAAAAATCCCTTACCGTTATCTGATATCCTCACTGTTATATTATCCTTATTGCGAAACATAGAGATCTTGATCTCAGAACATCCTGAATGTTTTATAGCATTCATTACAGATTCTTCAATTATGTAATACAATTCCTTTATTACATGTTCATCCTGTATATCAATGTCTGGATCAATATCAAATATGCACCTCACATCGCAATTTTTGGATATAATAAGAGAAACAGCATCAATCATCTCTGTAAATTCAAGTCCATAATTTTTATATGGGATAAGACCATGGGATAATTCCCTCACCTTATCAATGCATATTCTTATACTCTTCTCAATGTCAAGAATCTCAGAAGATAATTCAGTGGATATGGGTCGAAGCCTATCAGAAAGAAGTCGTGACTTAATGGCAACAGCAAGGAGATCATGGCCAAGTTCATCATGCAAAGAAATACCAACCCGCTTTCTTTCATTATGCATAACCTCAAGAATTTTTGTCTCCAGCTGGACTCTCTCTGTAATATCAGAGGCACTCATAACAACTCCCTTAACTCCATTATCTCCAAAATCAGGATGGAAAGAAGCCTCTATAAGCCTTATATCATCGTCCTTTTTAAACCAGAATTCAGTTTTAACCATCTGGCCTGACATAGAAGATTTTATATCATAAAAAAATTTATCTGACCCTGGATCACTGCCCATAGCCTTGCTAAAAAAATTTAAAATGTTCTCTTCTCCTTTGCTGCCTTGCAAAAAAAAGCTATCAAAACTTTCACTTGTAGACTTTATAAAACCATTAGCATCAAAATAAGCAAGCATACCAGAAGATTTGGAAACAATCATGGATGCTATTTCGTATTTTCCATAGGTCTTTTTCTTCTCATAAAGATTTGTTATAAGCTCCCCTGATACTTTAATTATGGCCTCTATAAAAGGTGTAAGTTGAGTTATCTTCTTCTTGGAGACAAAACCAAGATATCCAAATTTCAATTTATTCAATCCCAATGGTATTATCACAGCAGAAACTACACCATCAGAAAAAACATCCCTGTAAGAGGTGTTGGAATGATACTTTATCTTAGTAACATCTGATATTAAAATTATGTCATCTTTCTTAATTCTCTTAAGAACAGAAGGAAGATACTCGCTTTTAATACAATCAATTGTTGGAGTAAAATCACTATCACAACAATCATACTCAAAATAAACATAACCGTTATTTTTTATAATTGCCACAAAAACCCTATCTGCAGCAGAAAAATTTTTTATCAAAGATAGAATTTTGCCAATCTGAGTATCTGTATCCGAGGCTGGAATATTAATTGATTCCAGTGCAAGCTTAGATATAAGAGAATCAAAATGAAATAGAGAATCCTTGAAATCCTCAAAGATAAAATCATCGGTTTTGTCTTCGGAGATTACTATTTTAAGAGACGGCATGCCCTTAGGCGATGATGATATTATTCTGTGCTCAAAGAGAATTTCCCTTTTTCCCTTTTTTATCTTACTCCTTATTGAACCAGAAGTGGATTTTTGAAAAAAATTCTCATCAACCTCAAAGAGGCTATGGAGTTTACTCCGCATTAAACTTTTACCAAAAAATTTTTTTGCAGACTCATTGTACCACAATATAGAATTACTCTCATCAATAACAAATATAAAGTACCCGGAAAGCTTTTTAAAATGCTCAAACAGCTGACCATCTTTCATAGAAGTTAAATCTCTC
Organism: Spirochaetes bacterium ADurb.Bin218; assembly: GCA_002069965.1. Classification (GTDB taxonomy): domain Bacteria; phylum Spirochaetota; class UBA4802; order UBA4802; family UBA5550; genus UBA5550. Next base: position 39,029 of record MWCI01000008.1, read on the forward strand.
TGTCTATTGCTGTGCCAGACATAGCATCCATTGGACATGCCATTTTGCATAAACCACAGGCAACACATTTATCAGGAAAAAACTCAACCTCCATGGTCTCTCTGTTAATCTTGAGAGCATCAACTCTGCACACAGCAGTGCAGGCTCCACAGTGAACGCATTTAGTCTCATCCCTTTTTATCATATCTGCAAGGATCTGAAGCTCAACACCCTCAGATGTAAAATAATTCACTGTTTTATCAATCTGCTCATCAGTTCCTCGTAGTTCAAGAATTATGCGGCCTTCCTGCTTGGGAAAAATCTTTGCCTCAAGGACATTGAATATAACATCAAAATCCTTTGCTATCCTGTATATTATTGGTTTATACATGATCTCTTTTTTAAAAATCAAAAGAACATTCACTGACTTCATAAAAACCTCATGGCATATAAATTTCACTCATCAAAGGGCGAGCAAAACTCCACACTTCCCTTTGCAGCTAACACATCTCTATAAACTATAACACATCCCATGACACCTTCAATTGACATTGCATAATCAATAGCATGTTCCATGGAATGCTCATCCTGAACAATATTACATGCTCCTGTAGCAACAGCATCAGCAAGAGCACCATTCTCTGCAATTACCGTAACAGCATCTGCCTTGCCAAAACTAAGAGAGTGACCAAGAGTTCCACTGGAGGTGCACAGAGAGCATGGAGTTTCTTCTGGAGATATCCAGAGCCATAACTTATCTTTAAAGTATAAATTATGAGTGTAAATCCCTGCAATGGCTGGAGATAAAAGCCTCATCCATGTATCACCACCATTTTCAACTATGACTTCTCTGGAAAATTTAAGCAACTCCTTGCCTGTATATTCTGCAATTGCACCAGCTACTGCAGCCATTGGTCCAACTCCTGCAAGCATCCCTGCCTCATACATATCCACAATGATAGGATGCAAATTCCCATCATAGTTAAGAGGCTTAAGAGAATATAAAAACTCATCCCTCTCCTTGATGTGATTTTCAATCTCCACTCTCAATTCATGAACCTTTAAATAGGCTTCATTATAGAGATTCCTCTCGGCAGCTATATGTAAATCTGTTGTATCAAGCTTCACATTAAAAACAACATTTCTTTCACTGCTTTGAGATCTATAAAATCTACTCTTGTAATTCATCTACTTCTTACTAAAAGGCACTGTTGGCATCTGGATCTGAGGCACTCCAATGGTAAATCCATTTTTTACCCACTCCTTAAGTATCAAAGCAATTTGCCTTGCCTTTGGATAACTCGACAAAGGAGAAGAAGGTATGGTTTTACCACGAAAATTAACATAGCCAGATTTAAGCTCAGCATAAGTAACCTCTCCAAGAGATCTGGGATTGCCATCAGGATAATCAATGCCATAATCAATTATCTGAGCCTTAATATCACTATCAGAGAGGCCTGTAAAAAAAGCAAGGTCCTCGTTCAATATTGGAATAGGTATACCAATCCCAACCATGAGAGAACAGCCATATCCTGTAATTGAGGCACCACGAATAAAATCACTGCTCATCTGTTTCATATCTCCACAAACTGCAATTGTGCCAGCACCTTCCCTTACCATGCCATTTTCATCTCTCATAGCATCAGGGCTATGTTGAGTCCCATGCCATGTCACAGCCCCAACAGCGCCACCAAGAAAAATTTTTGTCCCAGTCCCTATTGTCCAGTAAAAGGGATCATTTAGCAGAGGGCTTAGCTGGCCTGCACTTGAATAGGTAATATTGCCCATCTCTGGCTTAAGTATTCCCATATAGGTATATATTATTCGCTTTGAAAGATTAACAGCTACATTATAGTTCTGATAGGCATTCCTTGGATTATACAATATGGCATTGCGCAGATCATTAATTGTAATTGTCTTTTCAAATTCCTTAAGAGGATAGCAATCAGTTCCATAACTCTTTGCTTTTAGTTTTACCTGCCTACCTGCAATTAAATCTTCAATAACATGACCACCACCATATTTAAATGCACCTGGATGGACCATATTAAGAGGATCATCGTCTCTCACCTGAGTGGCACCAATATAACAATCAACAGCAGCTATTCCACCATAGGCCTCAACATCATTAAGCCAAACTTTCGAGGCTCTCATTCGCGGTTTGGTATGCCCAAAATTAAGAAAAGCACCAGAGGAGCACATTATACCAAAGGTTCCTGTAGTAACAACATCAACCTTTTCAAAGGCCTTTTTTACCCCCTCTGACTTTACAATCTCTGGCATTTCCTCTGCAGTTACAACAACAGCCTTGCCTTCCTTAATTTTTTTATTTATTTCCTCATAGCTCTTTTTTATCTCTATGTTGCTCATTAGTCCCTCATAACAATTTTATTTACAAAAGTTTAAAAGCTTAAACTCCTTTTTAATCGAATTGATTAAAATTAAGCAATAAGGCAGTTAAAATCTCTAATACGGCTTAAATGCAAGATAATAATCTTCAAGTATTTTTTTATGATAATTTCAATTTTAAAAATCTTGACTGTTGACTACACTGTGATAATCTTAAAAAAAGAAAACTCAAACTTAAGGAAAAGTCATGCACAAAATAAAACTCATACTTATCATTTTACTGCTATCATCAGGGATTTCCTTTGGTCAAACAATAGGAGATACAGAATCAATTACTCCTGAAAAGGCCTATATTTTTATAAAAACACGGAATATTCAGCGGCTCCTTAAATCCTTCAATTATATAATATATCATATTCTTGGTGAAGAAGAAAGGGATTCTATAATCTCCCAAAGGGATGCCTTTAAAGATATAACAGGAATAGATTACCTAAATGAAGAGTCACTTAAAAGCTTTGGCATAGATACAGGCCGTTCCTTATCCTATGCAATTTTTCCTCAAGATACAGGCAGAGAGGTTATAGCACTTTTTATACCTGTAAAAAATGGAATAGCCTTTACAGAAAAATTTATAGAGATAGCCAGGCGTTATATTCAAGAGATAGAACCTCACTCTGTTCAATATAAAGATATAACAGTAACAGAGTTAAAGGAGGATATGTATGTTGCCTTTCTAAATAACTATTTTGTAATTACCTCAACAGATGATTGTATAAAAGAAATAATAGATATTCACAGGGAACGCAATAGATCTCTTATATTAAATCCAAAATACAAAAAATATATTGCCGAAGGAAAAAATAACTTTGATGTAAACATTTATATATCACCAGCTATTGCCAATAGTATTAACATCACACAAAAAGACAATATTGATGATACAACAGAAAACACCTATGACTCTGAATTAATACTCAATGCTGTTGAGTATATATCTGCTGGATTTGGAATTGAAGACAATACCTTAAAAATGAAAGGGGCTCTTTTGTTTGCAGAGGATAACCCTTATGTTGATATGATACTTGGTCTTTTAAAGACAGGACAAAACCAGAAGGCTCTGGATGTAAATGCAGATTCATATATATTTATCTCACTTAACTACAAATATTTAAACAATCTATGCAAGAGCAATGCTCCATTTTGCGAAACATATAACAGCTTCAAGAAAAACATCAAAGATGAGGGAAAAATAGATTTTGAAAAGGAAATACTCCCATATTTTAGTGGCATGACAAATGTATTTCTAATAGACTCAGGCAGCAGTATAATAGGAGATATAGCAATATTTCTGGCAATTGATGATGCTCAAAAAAGTGAAGAGCTATGGAAAAAGTTCAAAAATTCAGTCCAGGGGCGCTATAGTAAAAATAAAAAGTTTGGAGAAGAGAGAATAGATGGTAGAAACTCCTTCTGGTATATTGATCAAAACAATATAAGATATTTTGTGACCTTTGACAAAAGAGGAATATACACAGGCAACAATGTAAACCTCATAAAAAACGCTCTTAAGGCTAAAACATTTGAAAAAAATAACCTACAGACCTCTAATGTTCCTCTTAATGATAAGACATTTTTCTTTATGAATATCAAAAAAAATCCTTTTCTTAGAAATATGCTCCTAATGAGATCTCAAGATTCGGCAGCAATAGCTCCATTCCTTTCAAAACTTAAAGAGATGAATATATTCTGCGAAAAATTAGACAGACACATTTCCATAGGAATAGATATAGAATTAAAAGGGAATTAAGTAAAAATGAAATACATATTTGGGCCTGTAAAATCACGAAGGCTTGGGAAATCCCTTGGAGTAGATATTGTCCCATATAAGCTTTGTTCCCTGAACTGCGTATATTGTGAATGTGGAAGAACAACAGATCTCACCACAGAGATAAAAGACTATGTTCCTGTAGGTGATGTTATAGAGGAGCTGGATAGTTTTCTTCAAAGATCTCCAGATCTGGATGTTATAACATTTTCAGGATCTGGAGAGCCAACTTTAAACAAATCTATAGACATCTTCATAAACCATCTAAAATCAAAATATAGCCAATACAAAGTAGCAGTATTAACAAACAGCACACTGCTATATATGCCAGAGATAAGAAAAAAAATATCTCAGGCAGATATGATATTCCCATCCCTTGATGCTGTAAGCAGTCAGGTTTTTGAAAAAATGCTTAGACCAGCAAAGGGAGTAACACCAGAGCAGATAATTGAAGGATTGATTGCACTGCGCAAAGAATATAAAGGAAAAATTTTTTTAGAAATATTTATAATAGAGGGATTAAACGATACGGAATCTGAACTAAAACTTTTAAAAGAAGCATCTATCAAAATCAACCCTGATGAAATTCACATAAATAGCCTTGACAGGGATTCTGCCGAAAAATGGGTCACAGAGGCAAGGATGAATAGGCTGCAGGAGATAAAAGAATTTTTTGCACCACTTCCTTCAAAGATTATAGCAAAAGCTCAAGATAAAAAAACAAATCACTACAGGGTCTCAGAGGAACTCCAAAGCAAAATACTAAACTCCATTACCTCACTTCCAAAAAGTTTAGAAGAGATCTCAACTCTAACAGATGCAAGAGTTGCTGATATAATAAAAGCTGCAAAAGAGCTTGAAAAGCAAGGTCTTGCCGGACTGAAAGAAGACAGGGAGTCCGGCAAATTATTTATTTTTAAACTTTAAGTTATCGAAGCCTTACAAATTCAACCTCGCAGGCTGTAGAAGCACCAGCAGTCTGATAAAGGAGATAAAGCCCCTTTTCTTTCAAGGGAGAATTGCTTGCAGGAGGAACTCTGCCTGCAAGGAGCTCACCATCAACAGAAAAGCTTGCAAACCTTCCATCGCTTGATGAGATCTCAAATATGTGCCACTGAGTTCCATTTAAAGGAATACTTCTTCCATTAATATCAACCTTGTCCTGATCAAGGGATATGCTAAAGGAGTTATTGCTATCAAAGACATAAGACAATATGACAATTGGATTTCCAGAGATAAACCTTGCTTTAAGGGCAACAGAAAAATTCTTAGAAACTGCACACCTTCTAAAAAGCCCTGTCACAGCTATTCCCTTTGAATTATATACAATAGTGTTCCCACTTTCATTTCTACGAAAATTAACAGCAGAGGCATCGCCACCCATAATATGAGACCAGTTTTCCGGTGTATTTGAATCGCTCCATGAAGAAAAATTATCATTAAGGCTCCAGATCTCCTCCCCTTGCGCTATGGTAAATTTTTGAATATCAATAGGAGACAAGAACTTACCAAAGATCCATCCACTTACACCACGAAGAGTTGCAACCCTATACCAGTAGTCCCTTGTATCACCAACCTGCATTGTATCCATAGACTTTTCAAGTTGGATGAGGAGTTCATCTTTCACAGTCTTCCCGGTAATAGCGCTATTTGTTCCTGGAGAATTTCTCAGATTGACACTATCACCGGAGGATATATAAATTCTGGAGACCTCCTGGCTTGAGGGATACCTCACTGCAAAATTTATTATAATATTCTTTACCCTATCCTGCAGTGCCAGAGGGACAACAGTTGCCTCTCTAATTGCATCAAAAATCATGGAAACAATTTGAGGTGTGTAAATTGAATTAGGATATCTATCATAGAAAGAAGAGATATGTTCAAAGATCCTTGTGCTGTCATGAATTTTATTCTTCTTTAGTTCAAAAAAATCCAATTCTTCGAGAAACTGGCTACCCTTATACTTCGCAAAAAACTCATTATAAAACAGACCACGTGAGGCAATTGAGCTTTTCTTTTGCCCAGGTACTATAACAAGATCACTTCCAATGCGGGAATTAATCTTATTTAGTTTTGATTGAATCTTATTTGCAGCCTTCTCGTAAGCGGGCTTGTCTTTATTCTCAAGGGCCATATCTCTTAGTTCATCGTCATAATCCTCTTCAAGTTCGTCAATAAGTCCATTGAGAGCCTTGCATCTATAAAAATAGATCTTCTCAGAGTCATCATAATTTGAATAAGGAATAAGCCTATTAAAGATCTCAATGGCCTCAACATAATCACCACTTTCGTATTCATTAATTCCCTTTTTAAGAGAATCCCCTCTGGTGAAAAAAAAGACTCCAGAGATTATAATTAAAATCACCAAAAGAGCAAGTCCTATAATTGCAGATTTTTTCATTAAGCATAAACCTCCCTGTTTTAAGATAGCTTCCCATTTATCATAATGGGCAAGAGATTGCAGGCCTTTGAAACAAAAAGAGAGGTCTGTGATGCACTTTGCTCATCAAAAGATCTGGCAGCAAACTTAATCCTCTCTTCCATAAATGAGTTTTCATCAGAAAAAATACAAAAGAGCACAGGGTCTCCTGTGTGAGTTCGCACCTTTACAGGGGTTGGATGATCTGGCATAAGTAAAATTCTAAAAGAGGGATATTTACTCATAATCTCAAGGACAGGGCCAACTACCTTACTATCAAAATCTTCAATAGCCTGTAGCTTATGTTCGATATTGCCCTCATGACCAGACTCATCAGGGGCCTCAACATGCAAAAATACAAAATCTCTTTCACCTATACCCTTTGCAAGGGCATTTACCTTGCCTTTATAATTTGTATCAAGATAACCCGTAGCACCCTCAACAAATAAAGGGGAGAGCCCTGCAGCTTTACCTATACCATGAATAAGATCAACAGCTGATATTGTATAGCCAGTTATTCCATACTTAGAAGAAAGAGGCTCAATTGAAGGCTTTCTTCCTCCACCCCACAACCACACAGAGTGAGGATTACCTTTATATAAACCTCTTGAATCAATTATTTTTTTAGAGGAGCGGATAATCTCTTCAGATAGAGACATAATCTCCTTTAAGGTCTCAGAGCCTTCTCCAGAGGGTAAAAACTCTCTCACCTCCTTTGTCTGAATATCATGAGGAGGAGTTGTTTGCGCAATATTATCGTAAGGGTAATTTCTCCATACAACTATATTTCTGTAAGAGACACCTGGATAAAACTCAATGTCTTTGATCTTAATGTTTTGAGCCAATTCTTCTATAACAATTCTGGTAAATCTGCTATCAATGTGAGAAGAGGTAAAATCATTCATTATACCACCAGAGGCATCAACTATATTGCATCTGAAGGCTACATCCCCCTCAGCAAGCTCAATATCCATGCTAAGAGCCTCAAGGGGAGCTCTACCAGTATAATACATAGCAGGATCATAACCAAAAACTGAAAGATTAGCTGTATCACTTCCTGGAGACATTCCCGCAGGCACAGTTTGAGTTATGCCGCATATACCATTTTTTGCCATAAAATCCATATTTGGAGTTTTTGCAAATTCAAGAATTGTTTTATTGCCAAGCTCCGGCACAGGCAAATCTGCCATTCCATCGCCAAGAAGGATCACATATTTGGTTTTTTCTCTCATAAAATTACCTAAAAAATAAAAATAGATCAAAAATAATAAGATCCATCTATAGCCCTTTTTTAGAATGTGTCAATATTTATTATATCTCTTAACAATTACAGGCTCTTGACTCTTTCTCAGTTAAATATAATTTAAAAAATTTTCAGTAATTATTCCTAAATATAATTTTTACTGTAAAATCAAGAAAATATCCCCACTGCCTTCGGCTACTGGGAAGATAGAGTATTTTTATTTTAAAAGAAATTAAGGATAAATACTGAAAAATTTTATAATTGTCAAAACATGGATAAATTAGCATTATATTTTATAATAAATAATTATAATCAGTTATATTTATACATAAACTACTGTAATAGGATTAAATTTTAGCACCAGAGGCTGCGAAATTACGAGTAGGGGTTTTTATACCCTTTTGCTCGTTGCTCTTTGAAAACTGTATTATGGTGTTTGATTTGCCTGCCCTGCTTGTCTCAAGGGAGCTGATTCATTTTGTTTCAGCTTTAATATCCCGGTTGTTGTATAGCAGCCTTTACTGGTATGGCCGTCCCTGACTGCCTTCAGGTGCGGTCTGGCAAGGAAGCCAGAAAAAGAAAAACAAAGGAGTGTAAAATGGTTATTAATCACAACATGAGTGCGATAAACGCCAACAGAACATTAAAATTTTCTCACTGGAGAGTTAATTCCAGCATGGAAAAGCTCTCATCAGGAGAAAGAATCAACAAAGCCGGAGATGATGCTTCTGGTCTTGCTGTTTCCGAAAAAATGAGGACACAGATAAATGGCCTCAGACAGGCGGAAAGAAATACAGAGGACGGTATGTCCTTTGTTCAGACAGCAGAAGGGTATCTCAACCAGACATCAATGATCATTCAGAGGATCAGAGTGCTGGCTGTTCAGTCTGCAAACGGAATTTACTCCAATAGCGACAGACAGCTCATTCAGGTTGAAGTTTCGGCTCTTGTTGACGAGGTTGACAGAACTGCTTCTCAGGCTGAATTTAACAGATTCAAGATCCTGATGGGCGAGTTCTCAAAAGTTAATCCAAAGGCAAGCATGTGGTTTCACATGGGAGCAAATCAAAACCAGAGGGAGAGAGTGTTTATTGGAACAATGACTGCTGCATCTTTCAAATTTAAAGATGCTACAGGAAAGGTTACTCTATCGCTTGAAACTCCTGAAGGTGCAAACCAGGCAATTGGAGTTCTCGATGAAGCACTGCAGAGATTATCCAAGCAGAGAGCTGATCTTGGAGCTTACTACAACAGGCTCGACTTTGCTGCAAAAGGGCTTATGACTGCCTATGAAAATATTCAGGCATCTGAGTCCCGAATAAGAGATGCTGACATGGCTGAAGAGATGGTGAACTTCACCAAGGATCAGGTCCTTGTTCAAAGCGGCACATCGATGCTTGCTCAGGCTAATATCCAGAATCAGTCTATTCTGAGATTGCTTGGTTCAATATAAAAAAACCGTAATACAGTGGAAGAAGTTACGAGTAAACCTCGTTCTTTGAAAATTAACCAGTCCCGACCCTCCCTTAAGAGGGGCGGGCTGTTCATTCCTGAAACTTGCCATTTATTCCGGCAGCCTGTAATGTCGGGAGGGCATTACTGGTTGCCGGAATTTTCGGCGCCATAAGTTGTCAGGATACTGGGCAGTCCTGCAACCTCAATAAGGAGAAAACCTTCGGGCTTTTAAGCCCCGGATGAGGCATGATGCTTATCCGAAAAACCCATTCCCCATAAAAAGACAGTGTGGGAATTGGAAAAAACCAAGGGAGGGTTAACATGAGAATCAATCATAACATGAGCGCCGTGTTTGCAAACAGGCAGATGCAGAATGTTGCTGCAAGGATGGACAAGTCTATTGAAAAGCTCGCATCTGGTGAAATGATCAACCGTGCAGGTGATGACGCTTCCGGTCTTGCTGTATCAGAAAAGATGAGAACCCAGATCAATGGACTCATCCAGGCCGAAAAAAACGCACAGAACGGGCTTTCATTCATACAGGTGGCAGAGGGGGCTTTTCAGCAGCTTAATGATATTATGCAGCGTATAAGGTCGCTGGCTGTTCAGTCTGCTAATGGAATTTATTCCAATAGCGACAGAATGCAGATTCAGGTTGAGGTATCTCAACTTATTGATGAGGTGGACCGTATTGCTACATCTGCTGAATTTAACAGGTTGAAGATGCTGACAGGAGCTTTTTCAAGGAAGAGTAAGACTGCCAGCATGTTCTTCCAGGTTGGTGCAAATAGCAATCAGCGGATCAGGGTCTACATCACAACCATCAATGCAAGGGCATTGAATCTCATTGAGAATGGTGTAAAGAGATCTATCTCAACTGTAGGGCAGGCAAACTCCATGATAGGCTTTGTAGATACAGCCCTGGAGAAACTGAACAGGCAAAGAGCAGATCTGGGAGCATATTATAATAGGCTCGAAAACACCATAAAGGCTCTTGCTCTCTCTTATGAGAATATGATGGCTGCAGATTCAAGGATCCGCGATGTTGACATGGCGGCTGAGATGGTTAATTTTACAAGGGACCAGATTCTCGTTCAAACTGGTACTGCGATGCTGGCTCAGGCTAATTTTAAGCCAAAGCTAATAATGAAGTTAATAGAATGAGAATCAAATTTTGTTCCCAGCCGGGCAGTGCGGCATTGGGAACTCCTCTTTCCGGAGTGGGAGCCCGGGAAGAGGGCCAATCTTTTTTTAAAAATTTTAATAAGGGAGGATTAAAATTTAAAAACCACAAGGAGGTAAGTCATGAACGTAATGAATATTGTTGAAAGCTTCAACAACCAAATGGCTTTACAACTTCAAAACAACTCACGAAAACCCGTGGAGGTGAAAGCTGAAGAAAATAAGCAAACAAACCTTAAGCCTGAGGATATAAAATCAGCAGTTGCAGCCTTAAACAGGCTTGTTATAAACTTTAACGAAAAGGTTCAGTTTGCACTTGATGATAAAACCAATAAGGTGATCATCAAGTTTATTGATAAGGACACAAATGAGGTAATAAGCGAAATTCCTTCAAAATACTCCCTAAAGCTTCTTGAACATTTTCAAGAGTCAATGGGATTATTTGTTGATGAATCTCGATAATTATCTCAACTAATTAAAATTAAGCAACAATTTAGCTGCTTAGTAATTCTTTGCCCAAATTTTTATGCAGAAATTAAAATTTCCGCACGATACCTTTTTGACCACAAAAAAACACCAAAGAAAAAATTTGTTTTGATACCTTTTGCTTATTATTTTTTCATATACTACCGATAACTTATATATTAAGGGAATTATGTCTTTAAAAGCTAAGTTCTCTTAATAGTAAGGGAGGTTTTCAATGCCTTTTACAATGGGTGGAGTAGCATCTGGGGTCGATACTGATTCCATTATTAATAAACTGATTGAGGTTGAGTCCCAGCCTATAAAGCAATTGCAGAGAGACAAGGTCCTCAATAATCAAAAAAAGGAAGCTCTCCGCAAATTGAGTTCACAGCTTAAGGAACTTGACGCAAAGGCGCGGGAGCTCTATGGATTCAGAGCAGCCTATGATGAAAAAAAAGCTATATCTTCTGATCCCTCTGTGATTGAGGCAACTGCTTCTAAACATGCAGATTCAGGCTCGACAAAAATAGAAGTTTTACAACTGGCATCAAACCATAAAATCTCTACAGATCCCCTGCCCCCTGATAAAAAACTTCCAGCAGGGAAATTCACAATAACTGTAAAGGATATTGAAAAGAAAATATCCTTCAAGGGAGGTGGACTTAAATCTCTAAACGAAGCAATAAAAGAAGAGGCTGAGGAGATTGTAAATACAGACTACATCAACACAGATGGCACCAACTATATAATTTCAATAACATCAAAGGTCCCAGGCAAAAAGGGACAGATTATAGTCAATGGCTCAGAGGAACTGCTTAGAGCCGCTGGACTGATAAATGGGGAAAAGATCTCATCAAAAGAAGAAAACCCTCTTGTCTTTGATCGAAAATTCTTCTCCTCTTATGAGGGAGAAAAAAAGCCCATTGAGCAAAACGGGGTCCTTGATATAGATAAAACTGGGAAGGAATTAAAAATAAAGGGACTTCTATGGCAGGAGTATGAATTACCTGCAAAATTCCCTGTCAAAAAAGAAACAACTCTTAAATTTAATTTTTCTTACTCCAAAGAAGAAGAGGAGCAGGTTCCTCTTAAAATAGAAACTGGGCCAGAAGAAGAGATCAATGTCAAAGGTATAAAACTAAAAAGTTATAATATCTCACGGATAAGACCACTATCAAAAAAAGAGGAGATGAAGTTTGATTCAATTACTGGAATTGGAGTAATTGCACTGGACAATGACAAAAAAATTGAAAAATTTTATACCCTTGAAAAGGACTCTGCTAAAAATCAGGAAATTCCAGTAGGAAAGGATCTGGAAGGCAAAGAGATAAAAAGTATTGTCTTTTATTGCAATGACGGAACAGCTACTTTTGCAGATACATCTCTATATACAGTTATAAAACAGAAAGGAGATTTTGAGTTAAAAAATATAATAGCAAAGGCAGAAAACGCAAAAGTCAAAATTGATGGAATCGAGATTGAGAGGGAACAAAATGATGGACTGACTGATGTAGTAAAAGGACTTACCTTAAACCTAAAAAATAGATCAGAGTCTCCTGTCGAGTTAAAGGTTGAGCCAGACATTGACAAGCCAATTCAAAAGATAAAAGAGTTTGTAGACACCTATAACAAATATCTTGAACTTCACAAAGCACTAACAAAGGCTGTAAAGGTTGATAAGCCAGGTGAATCAGAGAAACTTCAAGAAAGCGGTCTTTTTATGGGAGATATGACAATCATACGCCTTGAAAACTCTCTCAAAACTGCTATAGGAGCAAGCTACCCCAGCAGAAACGAAAACCCAATAAAGATGTTTTCTCAAATTGGGGTATCCACAGGAAAGGTAAACTCAAGCTGGGAAAGCATAAAAGAGGGCAAACTGCAGATCGATGAAGAACTTTTAAGAAAAGCTATAATTGAAAATCCAGAGGGAGTGAAAGAATTTTTTGGAAGCGATACTGATGGTGACAATAAAATAGATAATGGCATGGCATTTACTCTTATCAGAACTCTTTCACCATATATATCTGCAGGGAAAAATATAATCCAGACAAAGATAGATTTTGAGGATCAATCTATTAAAAGCAAAGATGAAAAAATAGCTCAACTGGAAAATCACATTAAGCAATATGAACAAAAGCTCAGAACAAAATTTGCCACCATGGAAAAATCCATCTCTGGAGCAAAGGCACAGCAAAATTGGATGAAAAGCCAGATGGGAAATAACTCTGATGCCGAAAAATAAAAATTTACTGTTTCAAAAATAATACTCAAAGAAAAGCTTGCCAAAAACTTGAAGATAATTTAATTCTTTATTATAATGTAATAAGCACAATTAATGGCTCTATATTCATTTTTGTGTCATAGGCAAAAGGCGATTTATAATATTCGGAGGAATAAATGGAAGTAAGGATCAACAATTATCCTGTAGAGATTTTACTTGAAAATGAAAAGACTGTAAGGGATGTAATAAATTCTCTTGCTGAGTGGATAAATCAAAAAAATCTGATACTTGCTGGAGTTGAGATTGATGGCAAAGAATACTCCCTTGAGGATGCACCTCTAACTGCCATTGAGGAGATCAAGGTCTTAAACTGCCTTGTTCAGTCACGGGCCGATGTTGTCTATGACACTGTAAATGAAGCTATAGTTTATTGCGATAGGGTTGTAGATTTTTTGAGCAACCTTGAGGATAATGCGATGGATGATGATGAGCTTGAGGATATAGTCTCTGGAATTGAATGGTTGCAGGAAGTTTTTGAGAGTGTTTCCCATCTTCTTAAAATGGATCCCGCTGAGATTAAATTCCGTGACAAAAACGTTGCTCAGTATCTTAAAAAGCTGGATGAACTCAAGCATAGAATTCTCACATTTCTTTCCGAGATGGAGGATACTGGAGAAATCGATATTGAAGAGGATCTATTTACAGATCTAAAAGAAATACTGGCCATGTTCCTTGTAAGTGAAGAAATGAAACGTCTCGTAATTGAGAGCATTGATTCTCCTGATGTTTTAATAAACTCCCTCAAAGAAATTCTAAAAAATCTTCCAGAACAAAAAAACATTCTGGAAAAGGCTGCTGTTTCATATCAAACTGGCCATGACAATCAGGGTATGGAAGAGCTTTTCAGATTTATAGATTTCATGTTTTTCTATACAAGAACCTGCTATCAGGTTGCTCCTGTTTTTGACATTAATCTTGCAGATATTATAATAGATGGCATTAGCCTTGAAGAAAAAAATAGGGATCTTCAGACAATGCTAAATGAAACTATGGATATTATCGAAAGCAATGACATGATAAGCCTTGCAGATATACTTGAATATGAAATAATGGAGCTTGTAGGCAACCTTGATGAGTACATAGAGCAGCTCCTTAATAAAATCACCGGCTAAGAAGTCGGCAACAAAAAACAAACTTTACAAATTTTTATTATTGTAATTTTTATTGTTAATTTTTAAATTACCTTCTCAAATCAGCGAGAAGGTTTTTTGTTGTCCACAAAGATTAAGGCAAAAAGCCTTTATCTGTAAAATTTTTATCGCCCAAGGAGTACATGATAAATGTTTAACAAAGAAATTGAAACTATGCCAGAAAAAAAGATGAAAGAATTGCAGCTTGAGAGGCTTAAATGGTCTGTCAGACATGCTTATGATAATGTTCCTTTTTATAAGAAAAAATTTGACGAGGCAGGCTTTCATCCTGATCAGCTAAAAAGCCTTGATGATATGAGACGCATCCCTTTCCTCACAAAGCAGGACATGAGAGACCACTATCCTTATGGATTATTTGCTGTGCCTCTAAGCAAAGTGGTTAGAGTGCATGCCTCCTCTGGCACAACAGGGAATGCTACTGTTGTTGGCTACACCAAAAACGATATTGAGGTCTTCTCGGAGGTTGTTGCTCGTTCCCTTGCATCCTATGGAGTTACAGAAAAGGACATTATTCAGGTTGCCTATGGTTATGGGCTCTTTACTGGAGGACTTGGGCTTCACTATGGCTCAGAGAAATTAGGTGCACTTACAGTTCCAATCTCTGGGGGGAATACCCCTCGGCAACTTATGCTAATTAAGGATTTTGGAACAACAGTTATAGCATGCACTCCATCTTATGCTCTTAATATTGCAGACTATATTGAGAAGAACATGCCAGACTTCAAAATAGAAGAGACCAGATTGCGCATCGGGGTTTTTGGTGCAGAGCCATGGACAGAGGCTATGCGTCAGGAGATTGAGAAGCGCCTAAAAATCGACGCTTACGATATTTATGGATTAAGCGAGGTAATTGGCCCTGGTGTATCCTGTGAATGCAGCGAAAAATCAGGTCTCCATGTATTTGAGGATCATTTTTATGTAGAGATTATAGATCCAGAAACAGGAGAGGTGCTTCCTGAAGGAGAAAAGGGCGAGATTGTATATACATCACTCACAAAGGAGGCATTCCCTGGAATAAGATACAGATCCAGAGATATAACAAGGCTCTACCACGATAGTTGCAAATGCGGAAGAACTCTTGTAAAGATGGAAAAGGTCACTGGCAGATCTGACGATATGCTCATCATCCGGGGAGTCAATGTATTTCCAAGTCAGGTGGAGGCTGTTCTTATGGAAGTTCCAGGCATTGAACCTCACTATCAGATCATAGTTGACAGAAAAGGTTCCATGGATGATATTGAGGTAATGGTTGAGGTAAATGAGAAGGTATTCTCTGATGAAATAAAGGTCCTCAACAATCTTACAAAGCATATTACAGACAGATTCAGAAGCATTCTTGGAATTTCGGCCAAGATAACACTGGTGGAACCTCAGACAATTCCACGAAGTGAAGGCAAGGCTGTGAGAGTAATTGATAGAAGAAAACTAAGCTAAAGGAGGCAGGTATGAATGTCACACAACTTTCCGCTTTTGTAGCAAACAAACCCGGGCATCTGCAAAGAGTCTTAAAGGTTCTGGCTGATGAAAACATCAACATAATAACCCTTACAATTGCAGAAACATCTGATTTTGGAATTCTCAGGATGATTGTAAACGATCCAGAAAAGGGATACAGGGTTTTAAAAGAAAACAATATTACCTGCTCCACAACGGATGTTCTTGCCATAGAAATAGACGACAGACCTGGCTCTCTATACAAAGCTCTTGATGCCTTTGCCAAGATGAATCTCAACATAGAATACATGTATGCCTTTACAGAAAAGAGAGAGGGGAAGGCTGTTATGATCTTTAGATTTGAAGATATTGAAGCTGCCAAAAAGGCACTTATTGATAGTGGATACAACATTGTAAGAAAGATAGATATAATTGGAGAGAATAAATGAAAAAAGAAATAATGTTAGGCAATGAAGCCATTGCAAGAGGTGCATGGGAAGCAGGATGCCACGTTGCAGCAGGCTATCCGGGAACTCCAAGCACAGAGATACTTGAGACAATAGCCTTCAAATACAGAGATATTAAAGCTCAATGGTCTCCGAACGAGAAGGTTGCTTTAGAGGTTGCAGCAGGGGCATCTGTGGCAGGTGCAAGAGCTCTTGCAACAATGAAACACGTGGGATTAAACGTTGCAGCAGATCCTCTTTTTACATTCTCTTACACTGGTGTAAATGGTGGACTTGTGATTATCAATGCTGACGATCCCGGAGCATGGAGTTCTCAGAATGAACAGGACAACAGGCACCTTGCACGGGCCGCAAAGGTTCCGATGTTAGATGCCAGCTCTCCATCTGAGGCTAAGGAATTTACAAAGCTTGCCTTTGACATATCAGAAAAATTTGACAGACCGGTTATTGTCAGAATAACAACCAGAGTAGCCCATTCTCAGGGGATAGTAAATCTTGAAGAAAAGCAAAATATCCCTCTAAAGGATTTTGTAAGGGATCCGAAAAAATACGTAATGATCCCTGCACATGCTCGTCCCAGGCATGTATTTATAGAAGAACAAATAATAAAGCTAAAGGAATATTCTACAACAAGCGGTCTAAATTTTATTGAATGGAAAAACAAAAAGCGAGGAATCATAGCAAATGGAGTGGCATACCAATATGTCAAAGAGGTTTGCAGTGAAGACTCAATACTAAAAATAGGAATGGTTTGGCCTCTGCCAGATGATCTCATAAAAGAATTTGCCTCTCAGGTTGAGGAACTTTATGTTGTAGAAGAGCTTGATCCTTTTATTGAAGATTATGTAAAATCCCTTGGTTTTAAAGTTAAGGGCAAAGAGATAATACCTCTATGTGGAGAGCTCACCCCAGAAATAGTAGATAAAGCCCTTAATGGCAAAAATATTGAATCACCTCTGCCTGCTTATCAGGGAGTTATTCCTCCTCGGCCTCCAAAGCTTTGCGCAGGATGCCCCCATGGCTTTGTCTTTAATATTTTGAAAAAGCTGGACCTTGTTGTAAATGGAGACATTGGATGCTATACCTTAGGAGTGCTTCCTCCATATTCTGCAATGCACTCCCAGGGCTGTATGGGTGCAAGCATTGGAATGCACCTGGGATTTGAAAAAGCCAGAGGCGATGAGATGGCTCGAAACTCAGTTGCAGTTATAGGTGATTCTACATTCATTCACTCAGGGATCACTCCTTTGATTGATCTTGTCTATAACAAAGGAACTGGCACTGTCATCATAATGGATAATAGAGCTACTGCCATGACCGGGCATCAGGAAAATCCTGCAACAGGTAAAACCCTTATGGGAGAAGAGACCTTTGAGCTTGACCTTGAGATGATGGCAAAGGCCTGTGGAGTGAAGAGAGTAACAGTTGTTGATCCCCGCGATGCAGAGCTTCTTGAAAAAGTAATCAAAGAAGAAGTTGCAGCAAAGGAACCATCTGTTATTATTACAAAAAGAAAGTGTATTCTGAAAAAGTGAGGAATCTATGAAGAATGTCATATTTGCAGGAGTTGGTGGTCAGGGAGTTATACTAGTAAGCAAAATTTTAATGGATGTTGCCCTGAAAAATGGATTCGATGTTAAGGAATCAGAAGTTCATGGAATGGCTCAGCGCGGTGGAAGCGTAGAATGCCATGTTCGCTTTGGAACAGAGGTTAGCTCTCCACTCATACCAAAGGCTGGGGCTGACTATATCCTGTGTCTTGAATTGCTCGAGGCAATGAGGAAGCTTGAATATCTAAACAAAAACTCAGTGCTCATAATAAATAGAGAACAAATAAACCCAGCGCCTGTGGAAATAGGAGCGATGGAATATCCCTCTGACATAGAAAGCTGGTTAAAAAACAATTTCCCAAATACCATAATAGTAGACACAGGGGAAATTCTGAAAGAGGTAGGAACCAAAAGAGCTCTCAATGTTGTAATGCTTGGATGCCTTTCACGTTTCCTTGATTTTAACATCAAGGATTGGGAAGAGTCAATTTCAAAATTTGTCAAGGAAAGTGCCCTTGAGCAAAACATCAAAGCCTTTAAAATGGGCAGAGAGCTCATAGCGTAAATATAAACTTTCAACATGGTGCTTAAGTTTCAAAGCAAGCATCATGTTGAAAAATTTAAAAAACATAAACTTTATATGGAGACCTCAAAAACTTTTAGCTCAGATATAGTAACATTAACCATTAATGAGGCGGCCGATATTGCCAGTGTATCAACAGATACCATACGCAACTGGATCAAAAGTGGGTATTTAATCTCTCCAGATAAAAAAACAATAACTCAAACATCCTTTGATCAATTTATGGAAAATATTGCTGGAGTGGAAAAACTCACCTCACGGGCAAACAAGCTATTCAAAGTCGACAACAACTATAAAGAAATAACAAGGAAAATAGATTTCCTCATACAAAACTTTGCCGATGAAGAGATAGGCATTGAGTATGAAAAATCTCTCTCTGCATCATATAGAAACCGTGAGGGGATTTACTATACACCATCGACCATCGCAAGAGACATGATTCGCAAAATCAAAATAAAGCCTCACCTGAAATTTCTGGATCCCTGCTGTGGTTCAGGAAATTTTATAATAGAGGCTATTAGACTTGGGATCCCACCAGAAAACATCTATGGCTTTGACACAGATGAAAACGCTGTGACCATAACCAAAAACCGCATTTATCAAGAAACAGAATTTGAATCACCCAATATAATAGTCGGGGACTTTCTTGAACATTGCCAGCGATTGAAAGCCGAAGGAATAACCTTTGATCTGATTTTTACAAATCCCCCCTGGGGAAAAAAGATGAAAAAAGACGAAAAGAAAAAATATGGTAAAATCTTTGATTGTGGTGACAGTCTTGATACAAGCTCAATATTTATGGCTGCATGCTTTGAAATACTCAAAAAATCTGGCACCTTAGGCTTTTTATTGCAAGAGGCCTTTTTTAACATAGCCGCCTATGAGGATATGAGAGGCAAGGTGCTCCAAAAAAAAATACTTTACATCATTGACTATGGAAGAGCTTTTAAGGGACTTATGACAAAGGCTCAGGCTATTATTATCAAAAATCAAAGGCCCATCGCAGAAAATAAAATTCAATGTATCCATAAGGACTCCATATCTACTCTAAATCAATCTTGCTTTATAAACAATCCAAAAAAAATATTTAACTTCTGGATAAATGAAGATGACTTTAAGGTAATTGATAGACTCTACTCAATCAAACACATCACCCTTTCTCAAAAGGCTAAATGGGGGTTGGGGATTGTCACTGGAAATAACAAAAGGTTTTGTAAAAAATGCTATAGCGATGGCTACATACCTGTTTATAAGGGAACTGACATTTTAAAAAATAAAATAAAAGAGCCTTCTACCTTTATACCAAGAGATTTTAGCAAATTTCAACAGGTTGCTCCACTTGAACTCTATGAGGCAAAGGAAAAATTGATCTACAGATTTATTTCTTCTGATCTATGCTTTGCCTATGATGATAAACAAAGAGTCATTCTAAACAGCGCAAACCTACTAATACCTGAAAATATTGGAATATCTACAAAAGATCTTGCAGCTTTATTAAACAGTGATATTATAAACTGGCTTTTTAAAAGGCTTTTTAATACTCATAAAATTCTAAGGAGCGATCTGGAATTATTGCCGATACATGTAGACTATTTTAAAAAATATAAAGAGTTTTCCGAAAAAAGCTATCTGGACTATTTAGGCATAATAAAACTTAGCGATAATATTTTTAGATTAAAAAGCTAAGGCATAAATATTTCTACAAAAGTCACTGCAAAAATCTTGACAGTCTTTTTTAGCTGAATAATTCTTCTTTCTATCAAAAACATTTTAATACTACGAGCTCAGAGGAACACATGGAAGAAACAAAAGAAAAGACTTATAATAAAATAAAAACCCGATTGTCAATTATAGATATTGTCCTTGATATACTTTTGCTTGCAATCCTTGCTTTTTCAGGGCTTTCACATTTTTTTGCAGATATATCTTCTATAACATCAAAGGATTATATAAACTTTTTAATCTTTGCTTTTTATACAGGATTGTTTTTTTCGATCTTTGGCATACCTCTGGACTTTTATGGTTCCTTTATAATCGAACATAGATTTAACCTATCAAATCAAACTTTTTTTGCATGGCTATGGGAAAAACTAAAATCACTTCTTTTGACAATTGCAATAGGCCTTCCTGTGGCACTTGTTTTTTATTTTTTTATAAAAAAATCCGGTCATCTCTGGTGGCTTTACTTTGCAAGTTTTCTTGTCATATTTTCTATAGTTCTTGCACGCCTTGCTCCTGTTCTCATCTTTCCACTATTTTATAAATTCAAAATGCTTGAGGATGGTGAGATAAAAGAAAAAATTACTGAGGTTCTATCAAAGGCAAATATCTCCATATCAGGGATATTCTCTTTTAATATGAGTAAAGATACAAAAAAGGCCAATGCAGGTTTCACAGGTATTGGAAAGAGCAAAAGAATTATACTCAGTGATACTCTTATCAATGATTTTACTCCTGCAGAGATAGCTATTGTCTTTGCCCATGAGGCTGGTCACTACAAGCACAAGCATATTATTAAAAATCTAATATTAAGCACTGCGGTGATATTTATAACTCTCTTTATCTGCGCCAGACTTCACAGCCTTACAGTTGAGGCGATGGGAATTGAAAGTATATATGCCCTCGAATCCTTACCAATACTCATGCTTTATATAACAGTGGCAGGAGTTTTTATAATGCCTCTGACAAATTATATATCAAGACGCTATGAGTTTCAGGCAGATGAGTATGCAGTGAAGATAACAGGAGACAAAGAATCTTTTATATCAGCTATGGAAAAACTGGCAAACCTGAATCTTGCAGATAAGGAACCTCACCCAGCTATTGAATTTTTTCTCTATAGCCATCCTTCAATTAAGAGACGAATAGCCTTTGCCGAAAAACTCGAGTTGAATTAGTAATTAATAAACAGAGGTTTTCTCAAGAGTTTTAATCATATTAAAAAGCATATTATTAATTGGAGTAGGGACTCCCAGTTCTCTACCCAATTCAATAACTGCGCCAGAAAAAATCTCCACCTCTGTTTTTCTGCCAGCCTCTATATCCTGCAGCATTGATGTTTTACCAGATGGGGCAAGAGATCCTATAATCTCCAGGTGATGATCTATATCCTTTTCAGAAAGCTCAATTCCTTTACGCCTTGCTATTTGCAAAACCTCCAGCGATGCCATGCGCAAAAGCTCTTTGGCCTCATCCACTTGTTGAAAAACGCCATAGGGTGCACGCAGTATAGCAGAAACCTGATTAACAGCAACGTTCATCATAAACTTCCACCACTGCTCTCTTACAATATTCTCTGGTATCACATAGGGAATACCGCTTTGTTCAAAAAATTCCTTAACAACCCAGACCTTCTCATCTCTGCTGTCTCTGTCAGAGCCAAAGACGATTCTCCCTGGGTTGGTAAATTTAATAGATGTGCCTTCTCTGACAGCATCTGTTCCAACAACAAAGGAACGTAAAATATTTTCCTTACCATAATACTCAGAGATTATCTCCTCACTTGTTATTCCATTAAGAAGGGAAAGAATTATAGTATTTTCTCCAACAAAATTTTTAATATCCCGAATAGACTCAATCAGAGAATAGTGCTTTACAGCAATGAGTATAAGATCTGCCTTTTGAGTGCTTTCAGAGGGATTTACAAAATTAAAGTCATACTCTTCATTGTTAATTTTTATCTTTTCCCTTTTATACTTTTCAATGCGTTCCTTATCAGCAATAATGAATAAGCTCTTTCTGTCAAATTTATATAAAATTGAAGCATAGAGAGCTCCTATGGCACCAAGCCCTGAAATAAAAACCGAAGATATCTTTTTCATAAAAACCACCCTGTATTATTGAGATCCTCTAAATTTGATGCAATATTTTCCTTTAAGGCATCATTTAAATCCTGAACGCTTTTAAAATCTAAAGGATCAATTGCCTTACCAACAACAATATTTCCTTTAAGCCTTCTATTAAATTTAGGCAAAAAACTATGTCTTGACCATATATCATAAGCGCCATTTATGGTCACAGGAATAATTTTTTTGTTAAGATTTTTTGCAATAAAGGCAGCACCAATTTTAAATTCCATCATCTTCCCTGTGGAGGTTCTTCCACCCTCTGGAAATATAATAAGATTATAGCCCTGGCGCAAAATATCTGCACTCCTTTTTATTACATCCAATGTATTATTTTTATCAACCCAGATAACAGGAAGAAAAGGGAACCCATATCTCAACAGTTTAAGATCAGCACTTCCTGCAACATAGACAAATTTGCGATACTTAACGGGAGTGGACACAGCAAGCCATACCATATCAAGATAAGAAGTATGATTTGCTGCAATTATGTTATTGTCAAATTTTAAGTTCTCCGGATTTTTAACCTCAAAATGCCAGAAGAATTTAGAAATAGCGGAAAATATAGCAATAAACCCATTATATAGAGGATTAAAAAAAGGCAAAGGCTTTTGAATAATCTCACTTTCAAAAAGCTTGCGGTCAATTCCCTCTCCTTCCTTTTCCTCCAGAGACATAAGATAAATTACCAATTCATCCATAGTCTGTATCTGCTTCATTCTTGAGAGATCTATTGTAACATTAAGCTTCTCTTCAAGGTGAGCGAGTAGATCTATCAGTCCAAGAGAATCAACTCCCATATCGCTCATGGTTTCCCTTGCAAAGATTTTATCCCTTTTGAATCTATCTTTAAGTATATTGATAACATGCTCTTCAGCAGGGGACTGAGGCAATAACTCTGTAACCAGTGCAGCAGTATCATCCTCACCTGTCATGTAAAGTCCATTGAGGAGGTTTTCTCTTACTTTGTCATATAAAATTTTCCTTGTGCTATTTACAGGCAGAGGCTCCAGCGAAACAGCAAAGGCTGTTACCATTTTATATGTTGGCAATCCCTTATTGAGACGATTCAACTCATCCTTTACAAGAGAATAAGCAGAATCATTTTTTATGGAAGGAACAATTACTGCAAAGACTCTTTCACCTTCCTCTGTGTCAAGTCCAAAGACAGCTATTTCTTGAATGAGTGAAGAGCTCTTGTAATAAGACTCAAGCTCCTCTGGATATACATTTTTACCTGACGGGAGCACTATGACATTTTTAATTCTTCCTGTTATAAAGATCTCCCCATCCTTATCTATACGTCCAAGATCCCCTGTGTGAAAAAATCCCTCACTATCAAAGACCTCATCATTTTTTTGCGGATTATTAAAATAACCAGGCATTACATTTATACCTTTAAAGCAAAGCTCCCCAATTCCATCGCTATTTATATTATGAATTTTAACCTCATTGCCTTCTAAGACCTTGCCAATGGAGCCTATTTTTATTTTGTTATAATTTGCAATTGTAATAGGACCAGTAGTCTCAGATAAGCCATAACCCTGAATCAAAGGCAATCCCATGCTAAGATAGTATTTAGCATAAATCCTTTTTAAGGGAGCACCACCGCTTACCATTATGCGCATCTTTGGACCAAAGGCCTTTTTAACAGGTTTAAAGATCATATCTGGAATAAACTTTAATCCCACTTTTCTAAAAAATATCCCATACTCAAGAAAAAACATAAAAAGCCTGAACTTCCATTTAGACTCAAGCTTAACCTTGTTTATAATTCCATCCATTATGAGTTCCCATAACAAAGGCACAGCAGGGAAAAAGGTTATAGGATTTTCCGCAA
Organism: Spirochaetes bacterium ADurb.Bin218; assembly: GCA_002069965.1. GTDB lineage: Bacteria > Spirochaetota > UBA4802 > UBA4802 > UBA5550 > UBA5550. The sequence continues at coordinate 63,100 of MWCI01000008.1, forward strand.
GACTTTTTAAAATATCAGGACCTTTTAAAGAAGGTTGCAGGCAGATAGAGCTACCATGAGCCATTGGACCAAGAAAAGCAGCAATAAGCCCATAGGCATGAAAGAGAGGCAGGAGTGACAAAATCATGTCCTCACTGGTCGTTTTGCAAAAATGCGCATTGGCAAAGGCAGTCTTAAAAAGGTTCCCCTGAGTAAGCTGAACTATTTTTGGCTCTCCTGTTGTCCCTGAGGTAAAGAACAATGAAGAAATATCCTCTTCGCAGCAGTTTGGATTTTTTATCTTCCCTTCTCTTTCCATATTTGTAGAAAGTGATATATCATAAATAGGAATTTCAGAAAAAATTCCCTTAAAGTCAACAGTTGTCCAGAGGGCTTTAGCTTGTGCTTTTTTAATCATGTGGTGGTAATTATTTTTATCAAGATTTGGATCAAGAGGTAAAACTATTGCACCAATAGCAGTAATCGCCATAAAGGTAATACACATATCAATGGAGTTTGGGGATAAGATAGCAAGGACATCACCCTTGCCATAGCCTTTCTTTTGCAAAAAAGCGCCTCTCTCCTCAATGAGCTTATAGGTATCTCTGTATGTAAGCCCAGTAGTAAAAAGTATATTGTCGCTATATTTGCTGCAAACCTCTGTGTAATAATCATAAAGAGAATTCATACCAGTCCCCGCAATGTTATTCATAAAATTTTATATTTCTATAAACTAAGGGGTGCTTTAAAGCACCCCTTATGTCAAAAAATAAAATTACAGGGATAAAGAGCAAGAATTATTTTTTATTTAAATCAGGCTGCAATCCCTTTTCTATTTCCTGCCGAATCTTTTTCATCAAAGCCTCAGGAGTTTTATAGTTTGCAGGATTTATCTTATCACCAACAACTATTGTGCCTCTCATCCTTGTCCATATCTTTGGAAAGGTCTTGTGAGGAGGCCATATATCGTATGTCCCATTGATTGTAATTGGTATAATCTCTTTGTTTATATTCTTAGCAAGATATGCAGAGCCCAATTTGAATTCCTGCAACTTGCCATCTTCAGTTCTCTTTCCTTCAGGGAAAACCATGATTGACTTATTCTGACGCAAGAGATCAGCACTGCGCTTAAAAACCTCATTGGTATTTTTATTGTAATCAACCCAGATAACAGGCATACCATGGAATATATACCTGATTCCAGAGACCTCTTTTTTACCAATGGCATAGGTATTTTTAATATCCTTAATCTTCATAATCCCTATAAGCCATGGAATATCAAAATAAGAGGAGTGATTTGCCAGAATGATATTGTTGTTAATATCCAGTTTCTCTGGATTTATAAGCTCCACTCTATATAAAAATTTACACATGAGTTTTACAAGGCCTATCCAGAAATACAAAATAGGATTAAAAAAGGGCAGAGGTTTTTCTGTTATTTCACTTTCAAAGAGCCTCTCCTTCAGAGAAGCGCCCTCTGTCTTTTCAAGACCTACAAGGTATTGTAAGAGCTCATCCATAGTTTGCAAAGCTTTAACCTTTTCAATATCTATTGAAACAGATAAAGCCTCCTCAAGCTGAACAACAAGCTGCACAAGTCCAAGAGAGTCTATTCCAAAATCAGCAAGAGTTTGTTTTGCATAAATCTTATCTTTTTTTAGAAATTTTTTGAGTGCATCAATTATCTCTTCCTCAACAGCAGTTGTAGGAGTCAAAAGATCCCTTAAAACAGCGCTATCATTTTCATGCTCCATGTAAACACCCTGCTTGAGCAGTTCAATAACCTCACGATAAACAATCTTTCGTGCAGAGTTAACAGGCAGTTTATCAAAGGAAATTGCAAAATCAGTAACAATCTTATAAGAAGGCAAACCCTTATTGAGCCTATGGAGTTCTCCTCTAATCTTTTCAAAACTTTGATCACTTTTATCCTTTGGAACAATTACAGCATAGACCTTTTCCTCTCCATTTTTATTCAAACCAAAAACAGCAATCTCTTCAATCTCTGAAGATTTTTTATAATAGGACTCAAGCTCCTCAGGATATACATTTTTACCAGAGGAAAGCACTATTACATTTTTCTCTCTGCCAGTAATAAAAATGTTACCATCCCTATCCATACGGGCAAGGTCACCAGTATTAAAAAAGCCCTCCTGGTCAAAGACCTCTCTGTTTGCCTCTTCATTATCATAATATCCTGGCATAACAGAGTCACCTCTAAGCCATAGCTGACCTATTCCATCTTCATTTATATTTTTAATTTTAGCCTCATTACCTGGAGTTGGTTTACCAACAGAGCCTACAATATTGTTCCTTACATCAGGGAGAGTAATAGGACCTGTTGTTTCTGTAAGGCCATAACCCTCAATAAGTGTAAAACCCATGCTCTTATAGTATCTGCGATATTTATCCTTCAAAGGAGCACCACCACTTATAAAAAATCTATGACTGCGGCCAAAAACCTCATGTATTGGATCAAAAATTTTGTTAACTATAAATCCAAACCCCAGAGAGCGCAAAAGAGTCCCATACTCAAGGAAAAAGGTAAAAAGCTTATACTTAAAGGCAGATTCACCCTTAACCTTCTTCAAAATACCGTCCATGAACATTTCCCACAAGATAGGAGCTGCAGGAAAAATTGTTATAGGATGCTCAGCAAGGCTTTTCATAATATCAGGCCCTTTAAGAGAAGTCTGATATACAAAAGAGCCACCATGAGCAAAGGGGCCAACAAAGCATGCATCAAGGGCATAGACGTGATAGAGAGGTAAAATGCAGAGCATGACATCATTTGGAGACATATAAGAAACAAGAGAGGTGCTCTCTGCTGTTGCAATTATATTTTTATGTGTAAGCATAACTATCTTTGGTTTCCCGGTTGTTCCCGAGGTAAAAAGATAAGTTGCAATGTCCTCTGACTTAACCTTTGGAGCCTTGAATTTTTTCTTTTTTTCAAGGGAAGAGTTTAAAGAAACAGAATAGGTCTTTGTTCTCTTGATAGCGCCTTTGAACTCATCGGAGATAAATACAGCTTTTGCTTTAACCTTTTTTATCATTTCAGAATGATTTGCCTGTGATAGATTTATATCAAGAGGAAGGACAATAGCTCCAATCATATTTATTGCCATGTAACTAATAATCCACTCTTCATTACTCTTTGCAAGAAGTGCAATAACATCTCCCTGTTTGTATCCCTCACTTTGCAAAAATGCAGCACGCTCCAGAGCAACCTTCCATACATCATTGTAGGTCATATTGAGGTTTCTAAACATAATCCTATCAGAATAGGTTTCACATTTTTCCCTGTAAAATTCATAGAGATTTTCTGCCATACTATTTGTCTCCATAGTTCAAATTTGTTATTTATATAATAAATCATATATAGAGTGCAAGAATAATTAGGTGGAGTCAAATATTTTTCGCTTTTTTACTTAGTCTGAGGCTACACAACCCAATTTTATATTTTTAAATTTCCCAATCCTGTGTGTTATTCTTTAAAATAATTACGTCTTTTGCAAAAAAAAAGCTGCCCAAAGGCAGCCTCTATCAAAACAATCCTGACATTTATAAATCCTGGAGAAGCTATTATCAAACACAAACTTAAAATACTTTATAATTAACCCCAATAGCAATATTTTGAACAGTTCTATCATAAGAAACCTCATAACCAGAAGGAGTGGTTCCCTTTTCTGGGCCATCATAGGTTACAAGATAAGAATATCCAACAACAAGATCAAGATCCTGCATAATAGTATATACTATACCGCAGCTTCCCATGAGTATATGAGTTGACCAGTTATTGGCACCCATAGCAGCCATTTCTTCTTCTGAATCAAAGAGAGAATCCTTTGAGCCAACATCTGCCAATGTAACTCCAAGGCCAACTTTAAGCTTAGATGGAATAATAGCATATATCCCACCAACATTAAGCTCCCAACCGAGTTTTTGAAAATACTCCTCAACTCCATTGTAATCCATGTCATGAACAAAGAAGAGCTCACCACCAATTGCCATTGTCAAAGCAGGAGTAAAAGCATACTCTGCACCCATCCTTGCAATGGCTGGAAGATTGAAATTCTCCTCCTCACCTTCCTTATTGAGCTTACCCTGCAATGTAGCTGCTGCTCCATTAACAACATACTGACCAGTCAGACCTCCACTTAAGTTGGGGTTATTTATCAAATTTGATGCAGTGACCTTATCTCTATCCTGATTGTATTTAAATTTAAGGTCAGCTTCTGTTTCATAGCTTAAAGATAGAGTAAGCTTATCCACTGGCCTTACGTCTAATCCAAATATAAGGCTATAGCCCTTTGCATCGCAATCAAATTTAGAATCAATGTCAAGATTCCACTCTCCTCCAAAGGCCGCAGTGTTAAAATAAAGCTTGCCAGTTGTCTCCGCTGTCTTTTGTGCATATATATACTGACCTCCAAGGCTTAAGCTAACCCTGTCGTCAAGCATGGAGTATGCCACAGATCCACCAAAGCCATAGTATACGCTTGATACATCCTGCTCAATGTCTGTTCTTGTAGCTGTAGTTGCTAATAATGCATTCAAAGATGATATTCCTTTTGCAGTATTTGCTGCTGCAAAGGCTGTTCCAGTTGTTCCATTCCAGTCAAGATATCCGCCGCCACCAATTACACCAGCCTTAAGTCCAAAGGCAAGATTGCCGCTACCAACCTTTCCCATGTTATAGACAGCATAAACATTGGGGAAAATAGGTATTGGTCTATCATCTTTATACTTCTCATCAATACCAGAACCCTTAAAGGTCTCCTCATATTTCATAACGTAATACTGGTTATTCACACTTATGTGAAGTCCAGGAACCATTAAAGCTATACCTGCAGGGTTATAAGCAAGAATATCTGCAGCATCTGTTGCTGCCTGACGTGTTGCCATCATTAGAAATGATGCGCTCTGTGCAGTGCTATAATCAACACTATTTGCAAAGAGATTGGAACTAACTAAAAGCAATAGTCCCATAAATGGTGCTAACAAAAGTTTCCTCTTCATATTGTTTGTCCCCCAAAAAATTTTTAATGCCCAGGTATTTACATCAGGACATTTAGTGCTTTTATATATTTTCTAAAAACCGTCTAATCGGTTTCATTTTTAACAAAACCGATCTACTGGTCATCTAATAAACAGATAATAGCAATAACTACATAAAATTCAACTATTTTTTACCAAAACTTAAAAAAATTTACCAAAATCAAAATTTACAGCAAAATAACGACCAAAAAAATATAATAAAGCCAAAATAAATATAAAAATACCAAGTTAACACTGAAAGCCTCAAAAATAGCACCAAAGATCTACCCCTAATAAAATCAATGATTCAAATTTATGTCATAAAAATGGAAAAGCCCACAGATGCTACAGTTAGAAATAAATTTATTGCTTTTTCATAATATTTGATCTACCTTATCGCTATAAAGATTAAACAAATATCTAATCTGCAAGAGATAACCTATAAATAATAAGGAGAAAACTATGAGGCTTAAATTTCTTTTAATTCTTATTTACACTGCAGCATCATTTTCCATTGCCTTTGGCGATTGTGTTGAGGGAGATTGTAAAAATGGAAAGGGTAAATTCATCTTTGTAAATAAAGCAATCTATGAAGGTGAATTTAAAGATAGCAAGATGACTGGCAAAGGTGTATACACTGACCCAAAGGGAGACAAATACGAAGGTGACTTTGTAGATGGAAAGCTCAATGGCCAGGGAAAAGTTACATACAAAAATGGAAATGTAGCAGAGGGCACATATAAAGACAATCTACTTGATGGCACTGGAACAGTAATTTCTGCAAATGGTGACAGATATACAGGGGAGTTCAAACAAGGTAAAAAACATGGCAAAGGAGAATTCATCTTTAGTAACGCTACAAAATATAGTGGCATGTTTAAAGAGGATCTCTTTGATGGGGAAGGTGAAATTACATACAGCAATGGTTCTTCCTTTAAAGGAAGTTTTGTAAAGGGCAAACCCCTTGGCAATGGTGAATTTAAAGATGCAACAGGGGATATCTTTATTGGTCAATTTAAAGATGGCAAACTCAATGGAAAGGGAAAGGCCATATTCAAAAATGGCGCTATCTATGAGGGTGAATTTAAAGATAGCAAGATGTGTGGCCAGGGTTTTTTTAAAGATGAACAGGGTAACAGCTACAGTGGTGAGTTTAAAAATGGAAAGTTAAACGGCAAGGGTAAGATAAATTTTATAAATGGAAATATTTTTGAAGGACAATTTCTTAATGACCTCCTTGATGGCAAGGGAAAACATACAGATCCCGAGGGGAACATCTACGAAGGAGAATTCAAAAAAGGCAAATTCCATGGAAAGGGAACATATATAAAACAGGGAAAATTCAAATATATAGGTGAATTTAAAGATGGAAAATTCCATGGACAGGGAACTGTTTACAGGCCTGATGGGACAATTGCATATAAGGGTAAATTTGTTGATGGAGAGTTTAAGGGAGAAAAATGATTCATCATTTAAGCATAAAATCAACTCACAGGGAAGAATTTATAAGCATAACCAATGAAATCCGTAAAGTAGTTGAACTGGAAGGAGTCAAAGAGGGGATATGCTACATATATACCCCTCATACAACCGCTGGGATTACAATCAATGAAAATGCGGATCCTGATGTTGCTTCAGATATACTTAAAGGCCTGAGACATCTGGATTTAGAATCAGTGCGATTTAATCACTGCGAAGGAAACTCCCCTGCTCATATCAAATCAAGCCTCATAGGATGCTCATGCTTTGTGCTTATTGAGAAGGGAAAATTAAAACTTGGCACATGGCAGGGGATTTTCTTTTGCGAGTTTGACGGCCCAAGAAGTAGAGAGGTATATGTAAAAATAATTTCTTAATCATCAAAAAGGGATGGTTCCTCATCAAGCAAAATGCCATTGCATTTTAGTCCAAGATGCTTATAGGCATTTAAGGTAACCATCCTGCCTCTGGAGGTTCTCTTTAGCAAACCGCTCTGGACAAGAAAAGGCTCATAATAATCTTCAATTGTATCTGTCTCTTCTCCAACAGAGATAGCTATAGTTTTTAGCCCCACAGGTCCGCCATTGTATTTCTCAATAATTGATAACAATATGCGTCTGTCCATTTCATCAAGGCCAAGCTCATCAATATCCAGCTGTTCAAGGGCATATTTTGTTATTTCCAGATCAATCTTGTCTTTTTTTCTAACAACAGAAAAATCAGCCACTCTTCGCACAATCCTATTTACAATTCGCGGTGTTCTTCTGGATCTCTTTGCAATCTCAAGAGCTGCATCATCATCAATCTTTATGCCCATTATATTAGATGTTCTCATTGCAATTATCCTGAGCTCTTCTGGCTCATAGTAATTAAGACGAAGAGGTATACCAAAGCGATCCCTTAAGGCAGAGGTCAACAGGCCAGTTCTTGTAGTTGCAGCCACAAGAGTAAATGGAGCAAGGTTTAGTTTAATGCTCTTTGCACCTACCCCCTGACCTATAATTATGTCTATAGAACGATCCTCCATAGCAGGGTATAAGATCTCTTCAATTGCCGGAGACAACCTGTGTATCTCATCTATAAACAACACATCGTTTTCTTCAAGACCAGTGAGAATTGAGGCCAGGTCTCCAGCCTTTTCTATTACAGGTGCTGATGTAGCTTTGATATTTACTCCCAGCTCTTGGGCGATTATAAATGCAAGAGTTGTCTTCCCCAAACCCGGCGGTCCAGAAAGCAAAATGTGATCAAGGGGCTTATTTCTTATTTTTGCAGATTCAATAAATATCTTGAGATTCTCAGTAACCTTCTTTTGACCTATAAATTCGCTCAAACGAGAGGGCCTTAAAGATATTTCCTGAATCAGTTCATCTTCGCTTAGATTTTTGCTATCTAAAATGCGGGTAAGATTTTCCATAACCTATTGTATCTGATAATCTTTCAAAATCTTCAAAACAGCATCAGGGGTTTTAAGATTTACTAACTTTTCTCTAAGATCTGCATCGCTCATCATCTTTGCAATATTTGCCAGAGTCTTAATATGCTGACTCAGTTTATCCTTTGGAGTAATAAGAAGAATAACAATTTTTACAGGCTCATTGTCAATTGCATCAAAGTCAATCCCCTTTGAGCAGATTGCCATCACAGCAACAATATCTTTAACCCTATCTGTAGAGCAATGAGGAATTGCAACTCCATTGCCGATCCCTGTGCTCATTGACTTTTCCCTTTCTATAAGGGCGCTTTTTATCGCTTCTGAGTCTTCGGCTGCGATATCCTTATTCTTTGTTGCAAGCTCTATCATCTCTTCAAGCAAACCCCAGCGGTTTTTTGCCACTGGTTTAATAAGAATATTGCTCTTTTTTAAATTATCAATCAGGCTCATTTTACCATATCTGATTCAATTAGAGTTTAAGGTCAAAAAAAATAACTGACTTTGGAAACTTTCAAAACAGAGTTAATAATATGAATAAGTTATTATTAGTCAAGTCTATAATATAAAGATATTTCACAAAATAAAAAAAGCACCTGCATACATTTTACTCATAATATGCAGATAATGACTAAAAATTGATTGACTGATTGTTTTTTTTAATGACAATAATATTGCAAGAATATTATTTATTTTATTAAAAATTTTTTGGGGTTGGTAAGTCATGATAAATCTTGAGGAAAAGGGAAATGGGCTCTTTATTGTAAAAATTGCCATGAGGGAAGTACATACCCTTGATGTCCCTGAATTGAAAGAAAAGATACAGCAAGCTATAGTAGAGCGCTCCATCAAAAAAATGGTTATAGATCTCTCTGAGGTAAAGCTTATAACAAGCACTGGAATTGGCATTTTCTTAAATATAAATCAACTTCTAAAATCTCAGCTAAAGCTTGCCTGTCCCAATGATGAGGTTAAAAAGGTGCTGGAGCTTACAAAGGTGACCTCTGTAATAAAGCTCTATAATTCAATAGATGAAGCCATAGCAGCTTTTTAGATCTTTAGCTAAAAAAAGGATTCATCTTTCTTTCTCTTCCAACAGTTGTCTTAGGTCCATGACCAGAGAGGACAACTGTTGATTCAGTTAAAGTAAATATTTTTGTCTTTATAGAATTGATGAGCTCTTCGTAATCTCCTCCAGGGAGATCTGTTCTACCTATGGAAAAATTAAAAAGCGTATCCCCGGAAAAAAGCGTCTCACCTATTTTTATTGAAACAGATCCCTTTGAATGGCCAGGTGTATAAAGCAGTTCAAGGTCAAGGCCAGCAATATTCAACAGCCCCTCGCATGGAAGGTTTCTATCTATAATTATTCTGCCAGGGTCCTTTACACCAAACATCCGCGCTTGCATCTGGACAGTCTCTATCAATTCAAGGTCTTTTTCATTGGCATAAAAAGGGACATCAAACTTTTCTTTTACAACATTAACCCCATCTACATGATCAATATGGCCATGAGTAGCAATTATTGCCTCAAGCGAAAGGCCATCCACTGCTATCTTATTAACAATAGGTTTAACCCCAGCACCTGGATCTATAATTATAGCCTTCCCATTATTTACAATCAAATAAGTATTAACCAAAAAAGGCCCATTTGGATGGGGAAAAATCTCCATTTACAAACTCCATGTTTTAATATTTAAGAAAGTTTAAAATGTTTTCCACATCTGTCAATATTTTTATGTCTTTCAAAGACAAGGACAACTCCTTAGAAAAAAAGCCGTAAAAACGGCTTTTAAAAATCATTTAAGGAGGTTTTTATGAGAAGAAGTTATTCCATTTCACATGGCTCATCTGCATCATAGTTCCTTACCATCTCAGGGTGGGGAGCTATTGTGCATTTATCCATCTTTACTTTAATATCAACTTCTTTATGGTCATTGTTATTTGCTTTCATGTTTTTTCTCCTGTTAAAACTTTATATATATAATATATAAGCTTTTTAGCAAATAGTCAAATTTTTAAGTGCTTTTTTAACGATTTTTTTAAAAAAATTATCAGTAATTATTCCTGAATATACTTTTTACTGTAAAATGAAGAAAATATTATCCCCGAAGCCTTCGGATGGGGGATAATAGAGTATTTTTATTTTAAAAGAAGTTAAGAAATAAATGCTGAAAAATTATTTTCTTTTTTTATAAAAATATCTGATTATAAGAGCGGCCACAATAAGAATTATAAGAATCCCAGCAGCCATGTTGTAACTCCTGATTATAAACTCAAACCTGGCTTTGACTATCTGCCAATTGCTTCCGAGGGAA
>MWCI01000009.1 GCA_002069965.1 Spirochaetes bacterium ADurb.Bin218
CCACCCTTTGTGTCAGAGTTATCTGAGCCTTCAATTTTACCATTAAAAACGTATCCACCCCATACTGCAGCATCAACAAGAGCAAAACTTGTTGCTTCCATGAAGCCAACAAGAAGCGCTGAGATTATGGTAAGTTTTAAAAATTTTTTCACTTTTTTCCTCCGAAAATAGAATTTTTAAATTTTTATCTCTATATAAATGGATACACAAAGCATTGATAAAAAGCAATAGTTTTTTAATTATAACTTTTTTAAATTTTTTTCAGTATTTATTCCTTAACTTCTTTTAAAAAAATGCTTTATTATCCCCACAGCCTGTTCAGCGGCGGGGATGATAGTTTCTTGATTTTATACTAAAAATTATATTTAGGAATAATTACTGAATTTTTTTATTAATAATTGACATAAATTTTTAACTTTTATAAGTTAGTTATAACTAATAATATTAACAAAGGCTATCGAGGGTTCCTATGAATTTTATGGCAAAAACAAATGCTTTGAGGCTTACTGATATGAAGGCTGGAACTTGTGCACGTATTAATTTTATTGATGCTGGTAAAAAAGCCAGAGAAAAGCTTATATCTATGGGTCTTGTTCCTGGCAAGGAAATTGAGGTTATATCTTCCAGCGGACATGGTCCTGTTGTAGTTAAAGTTGATGATACAAGAATTGCTTTGGGTCATGGACTTGCAGATAAGGTAATTATAAAAATATAATTTTCTGGTTTTTAAGTGAAAACTGTAGCTATCATAGGAAATCCAAATTGTGGTAAAACTACTCTTTTTAATGCTCTTACTGGCAGCAATCAAAAAATAGGCAACTGGCCAGGAGTTACTGTTGAAAAAATAGAAGGAATAATGAGGGTCAAAGGTGAGTCCTATAGAGTAGTTGATTTGCCTGGGATCTATTCTCTTTCTGCTTTCTCTGAGGATGAGCTTGTTTCCCGTGAGTTTCTTCTTTCAGGTGAAGCTGATCTGGTTGTAAATATTGTTGATGCCTCCAATCTTGACAGAAATTTATATTTAACAACTCAGCTCATGGAATTAAAGGTTCCAATGATTGTTATCCTTAACAGGATGGATCTTGCAGAAAAACAGAATAAAAAAATAGACACGGATTTGCTCTCCTCTCAGCTTGATCTGCCTGTCATAGAATCTGTGGCCACAAGAAAAGGGGAAGGGGATAGATTAAAAGAAATAATTGCAGAATATTCTGGTAAGGCAAGAGCCTCTTCCAGGATAATAGAATTCCCTGATGAAATTATAGGCTTAATTGACACATGGCATAGTGCTCTTGTAAATCCCTCCTTAGCAAAATACAAAAATCCCTATTGGATTGCGCTGAAGCTCCTTGAAAAAGAGGATGGGATATTAAAAGATGTTATACGCTCTGGAGCTCTTTCTCAAGATGAAATTACAGCAAAGATTAGCAACATAGAAAAGCTTTTACGAGAATCCACTGATTTAATTATAGCTGACTATCGCTATGGCTTTATTCAGGGAATTACAAAGAAGTGTGTTATCGCTCAGAGCAATAGAAAAGAAGTAACTGATTTGCTTGATAGAATTTTTCTCAACAGATTTTTATCCCTCCCTCTTTTTGCCTTTGCCATGTTTATTGTCTTCTGGGTAACCCTTTTTCTTGGTGGGGCTTTTATTGATCTTTTTGAGACTTTGGCTGGTGTAATTTTTGTGGATTCAGTGAAATCCTTTTTAACCTATTTTAATGCACCTCTATGGCTTATAACAATACTTGCAGATGGTGCAGGTGCAGGCATTCAGGCTGTGGCCTCCTTTGTTCCTGTTGTTTTTGGCATGTTTTTTATGCTTTCTCTCCTTGAGGATTCTGGTTACATGGCAAGAGCAGCCTTTATAATGGATCGCTTTATGAGGTTCATAGGATTACCTGGAAAGTCCTTTGTCCCTTTGATGATTGGCTTTGGTTGCTCTGTTCCTGCTGTTATGGCTGCCAGAACTCTTGAGACAAAGAGAGACAGGATAATAACAGTCTTTATGACTCCTTTTATGTCCTGCGGTGCAAGGTTATCTGTATATGCCCTTTTTGTATCTGCCTTTTTCCCTGAGGCCTCGGGTTTTGTTATTATGTCTCTTTATCTAACAGGTATAGTTCTGGCTGTTTTAACAGGTTTGCTTATTAAAAAAACCTTTTATGGAGAGGAGCCATCTTATTTTGTCATGGAGTTGCCAACATATAATCTACCAAGGGTGCGACATATAATGATTCACACCTGGACAAGATTGAAGCTTTTTATATTTAGTGCTGGAAAGATTATTGTTGTAGCTGTAATGATTCTTTCTTTTTTTAATTCCCTTGGCTTTGATGGAAGCTTTGGCAATGAAGGAACAAAAAAGTCTGTGTTAACAAATGTAGGAATAAAGATACTGCCTGTTTTCAAACCCTTTGGACTATCGGATGAAAACTGGCCTGCTGCTGTTGCTCTTTTTTCTGGCCCCCTTGCAAAAGAGGCAATTGTTGGCACTTTAAATAGTCTCTATACTCAGCTTGAAAAAGAAGAAAAGACAAGAGAGATGCAACCTTCAGGTATTGAAAAGGTTATAGTAGCTATTAAATCTATTCCTGATAATATAGCAAATTCACTTTCCTTTTCATCTTCTTCTAATGCTGATGAGGATTCGCAGGGTATTCTCCAAAAACTGCAAAGATTTTTTCCTGATAAGGCTGGAGCTTATGCCTACCTTTTATTCGTTCTTCTTTATTTTCCCTGTGTTGCCACTGTGGGAGCTGTTTACAGAGAGGTTGGAGCTATTGTTGCAGTAGCTCAGGTTGTTTATATGACTCTACTTGGCTGGTCTATAGCTTCAATTTTTTATCAGCTTTCTAAGGGGCAGGATTTATTCATAGTTGGGATAGCATTTTTGATAATTTTCATAATTATGCTTGTATTTTTTATAAGCGGTAAAATAATACGAAAAAAATATTTTGTTTAAAAACTATCCCGGGATTTTATGAATACACAAAATTGTTCTGATATTGCTATTTCTAATCTTATAGTTATTGGATTGAGTCATAAAACAGCTCCTGTTGAGACAAGAGAATTGCTTTGTCTGCCTGAGTCTCAGGTAAAGGCCTTTTATGATAGATTATCTGATGCTGGTATATGTGAATCAGTTTATGTTTCCACCTGTAATAGAGTTGAAGTTTATATGGTGGCCCATGACAGAGAGTCTGCTGTTGAAACAATTAAAAAACTCATGGAATTTTATACCCGCCTTTCTCATGAGTCTTTTATGTCTTCTGTTTATACTTTTTATGGATATGATGCAGCAAGGCATTTGTTTTCTGTTACATCATCACTGGACTCCATGGTTATTGGAGAAAATGAAATTACAGGTCAGGTGAAGGAGTCCTATCGCAGGGCCTGTGAGTATAAATCAACAGGTGTAATATTAAATAAGCTTTTCCATAGGGCCTTTGCTGCTGCCAAGAGAGTTAAGGCTGAGACTGAAATATCAAAAAATCCTCTTTCAATGGCTTCCATTGCTGTTGATAAATCAAAAGAGATTTTTCCGGATCTATCTGCTCGCAGTGCACTGCTTATTGGTGCAGGAGAAATGGGGGAGCTTATACTTAAATATCTTGTCAAAGAGCAACTTCAGAAGATTATTATTGCAAATAGAACTATTGAGAATGCCCAGAGGATATGCAGGGAAATAAATTATGAGGCTCTTATAATACCTCTTGTAAAAGTTGATAAGGCTCTGTCAGAGGTTGATATAGTAATTTCCTCTGTTACAGCTCCTCATCATATAATAAATGAGAGAGATACCAGAGAGCTTATGTTTGAGCGCAATAATAAGCCCCTTGTGATTATAGATATTGCAGTGCCAAGAAATGTTGAGCCTTCTGTTAAGGATATTGATGGTGTCTATCTCTATAATGTTGATTCTTTGAGGGAGATTGCAGAGAGGAATAAAAAGCAAAGGGAGATTGAACTTGAGAAGGCAAAGAATATAGTAGAAGAGGAAATATCTTCTTTTGAACTGTGGTTTGATGAATATACCCTTGCTCCTACAATTGCTGCTTTAAAGAATAGCTTTGAGTCTATTAGACACAATGAGCTAAAGAAATTTAGAAATAAAAAAATGAAACATTTTTCCGATGAGGATTTCGCATTGGTTGTTGAGCTTACAGAGGCTATTATGAATAAGACCCTTCATAATCCTATTATTAACCTTAAAAAAATGAAGGGTTGCAGCGATGAGAAGGGTGTTCAGGAAAATGTAAAGTTTTTGGAGGATATTTTTAATAAATGTTGAATCATGGAAAAGCTAATGTCCCAAGGCTTATCTTCTGGGAATTGACAAAGAGATGTAATCTAAATTGCATTCATTGCAGGGCAGAGGCTGAAGATATAGATTTTTCAGGTGAGCTTGATTTAGGAACAATAAAAAAGGTTATAGATGATATAACAACTGAATACTCTCCAATTCTTGTCCTCACTGGAGGAGAGCCTCTTTACAGAAATGATATCTTTGATATAGTTAGTTATGCAGTTTCTAAGAACTTGAAAGTTGCTCTGGCTACAAATGGCACTCTGATTGACAGAGAAGTTGCAGGGAGAATAAAAGACTCAGGCATTTCAAGGGTGAGTATATCCATTGATGGGTCTTATGCAAAATCTCATGACTCCTTCCGTGGTATTGAGGGATCCTTTGATAGAGCTCTTCAGGGTGCTGCCTTTCTTCGAGAGCAGGGGGTTGAGTTTCAGATAAATACAACTCTTACAAAACGTAATATATCAGAGCTGGAGGATTTACTAAAGCTTGCTATTTCTCACGGTGCAGTAGCTCTTCATCTCTTTATGCTTGTTCCTGTTGGTTGTGGGGTTCAAATAGCTGAGTCAGAGATGATATCCCCAGAAAAATATGAGGAGATTCTTACCTGGTTTTATAAAAAATCCAGAGAGATTGATCTTGAGTTTAAAGCAACATGCGCTCCCCATTATTATAGAATCATAAGACAGAGGGCTGCACAGGAGGGGAGAACTATTTCCTTTGCAACTGATGGTATGGCTGCTATGACAAGGGGTTGTCTGGCTGGTACAGGTGTTTGTTTTATATCCCATAGGGGCGATGTTCAGCCCTGTGGCTATTTACCAGTATTTGCAGGGAATGTTACTGAGACCTCTTTTTCCTCTATATGGAAAGATTCTGATTTGTTCCGTCATTTAAGGGATTTTAACTCTCTTAAGGGTAAGTGTGGACTCTGTGAATATAAAGCTCTCTGTGGAGGATGCAGAGCAAGAGCTTATTACAGTCATGGCGATTATATGGAGGAAGAGCCCTATTGTCTTTATACTCCTGCCAGGAGTAGTAAATGATAGCCTTTTCATCAGAAGAATCCCTTGTCCTTAATGCTATTCAAAAGTCTATTCCTTGCTCAAGGAAACCCTTTGATGATCTCTCTTTTTCAATTGGTATACCTTCTACAGAGATTTTATCTATTTTGAGAGATCTCAAAGAGAAAAAAATTGTTCGCAATATATCTGGAATTTTTAGCGGAGAAAATTTAGGGTTTGTTCTCAGTCTGGTTGCTTTTAAGGTTCCTCCTCACAGGATTGACCATGCAGCATCCATAATAAGCTCTCATCCTGGTGTGAGTCACAATTACCTTCGCAATCACGATTATAATATATGGTTTACACTTGCAGAGGAAGATGAGGCTTCTTTTAAAAAAGCCGTAGAGATAATTGCTGCGAAGTCCTTTGCTGAGGATTATCTCATATTGAAGAATGAAAAGCTCCTTAAAATTGGGGTTTTTCTTGATATTGCTGATTCAGGTGAGACTTTAACTTTCGAAAATTTATCGGAAAAGCAATTTAGGAAGCTTTCGGATATAGAAAAGGAGGCCGTTCGTCTTTTGCAGATAGATATGCCTCTTACAGAATATCCCTTTGATGAGATAGTAAAAGGCAGCAATATAATAAAAAGCCCTGATGAATTGCTCTCTCATTTTTCTTCTTTTTTAGAAAAAGGAATAATGAGGCGCTATGCAGCTGTGCTAAGGCATCATAAAGCTGGGTTTTCTGCCAATGCTATGACTGCATGGAAGATAGATGAGAAATTTGATGAAGATATTTTTAAGAGTTGTCCTGATATATCTCATCTTTATTATAGAACTACTTATCCCGGTAGATGGGAATATCCTCTATTTGCAATGATTCATGCAAGGACAAGAGAGGAATTATTTTCTGTAATAGCAGATCTTTCCCACAGAAGCGGTATAAGGGATTACCTTGTCCTTGAGTCTTTAAAAGAGTTTAAGAAATCAAGGGTTAAATATTTTTCACAGGATTTTATTAACTGGAAAAGGATTAATTATGATTGATATTGGAAAACTTTATTGTGATGGCACATCAACAGGAGATGGCCTTAGATATGGAACAGAGTCAAAGGCAGATGCTCATGGCAATGCACCTCATAGAGTGGAAAAGGATGCCTCTCAAAGGAGACCAATTGTTGTTTGGAATACAACCAGGACATGTAATCTGAAATGTGTCCATTGCTATACAGATTCAGAGAATCGCAAATATAGCAATGAGCTTACAACAAAAGAGGCATTAAAGCTTATAGATGAGCTTTCAGATTTTGGAATACCATCTTTGCTTTTTTCAGGTGGAGAGCCTTTTATGAGAGAAGATCTCTTTAAGCTCCTTGAGTATGCTGCCAGAAAAAACGTTAGGCCTGTAATATCAACAAATGGGACTCTTATAGACAGAGAAACAGCTCAGAGGGTAAAGGATTCGGGAGTTGTATATGTTGGAATAAGCCTTGATGGCCTTGAAAGTATCAATGATAGATTTAGGGGGGTTGAGGGAGCTTTTACAAGGACTATGAAGGGCTTTGATAACTGCAGGGCAGTTAATCAGAGGGTTGGATTGCGCCTTACCCTTACCAAGAGAAATTATGAGGATCTCCACGGTATTTTTGATTTTATTGAAAAAGAAGGTATAAACCGCGCATGTTTTTATCACCTTGTATATTCTGGCAGAGGAAGCTCCATGTATGAGGATGATCTCTCCCATGGTGAGTCAAGACATGCCATGGACATAATTTTGCAAAGAACGGATGATTATTTTCGCCGAGGCCTTGATATAAATATTCTCACTGTTGATAATCATGCAGATGGGGTTTACCTCTATCTTAAGATGAAGGAGCAAAATAGAGAAGGAGCTGAGGATGTTTATTCTCTTTTGAAGTGGAATGGCGGTGCTGCAAATTCAAGCGGTGTGGGGATAGCCAATATAGATTTTAATGGGAATGTCCACCCAGATCAGTTCTGGCAGGATTATACCTTTGGCAATATAAGAGAAAGAAACTTTGGCGATATATGGATGGATGAGAGAGATCCTTTAATGCATGGACTCAAACACAAGAAGGATTTTATTAAGGGAAGATGTAAGCTATGTAGATTTAGAGATCTCTGCACAGGTTCTATGAGGGTAAGAGGATATAGGGCTTATGGCGATTTTTGGGCTCCAGATCCTCAGTGCTATTTAACTGATGCTGAGATTGGCCTTGATGAGGAAAAGCGTAGATATCTTAAAGAGATTGGGGAAGAGTTCCCAATCCCATCAGAGCTTGCCAGGTAAGATCAGGTAAGATAATGAATCTATATCCAATAATGGCAAACATAGAAGGCCGCCTTATAGTTGTAATTGGTGGCGGAGAGGTTGCTGCAAGAAAGGTGATAGATCTCTTAAATGCAGGAGCAAGAGTTAAGGTAGTCTCTCCAGAGATAAATCCCCATATAGCGGAGATAAAATCTTCAAATCTTGAGATTGTTCAAAGGCCCTATTCCTATGGGGATTTACAGGGGGCTTTTTTAGTCTTTTCTGCAACAAACAGCAGGGAGGTAAATGCTGCTGTTTTTAAAGAGGCCTCCCAGCTGAATATTTTTATAAATGCTGTTGATGATCCTGAGAATTGTTCCTTTTTTGTCCCTTCCTTTTTTACTAAAGGGGATCTCCTCGTAGCTGTGTCAACAGGAGGAGCCTCTCCTTCTTATGCAGCAAAAATAAGAAGACTTCTTGAAAGGAGTATCCCTGAAAATGCAGAGGCTATACTTAGATCTTTACGGCTTTCAAGGGATTTGCTAAAGTCTGATCCAAAATTTTCCCACCTTGATTCTCCTACAAGAGGAAGGATTTTAAAGAATATAGTGGAAAAGGAAGAACTTCTCAATGAAATTGCTCTGTGTCATAATTCAGAGGAGCTTGCGGAGTTTCTTCTTAAACTTATTTAACAATAGTCTTTTTTAAAAAAGCCGCAAGTTTTAAGCTTAGCTCTTTATGTCCATCTTCATCAAGATGAAAGGGATCAATTGAAGAGGTCTTAACTGTTTTTGATATGTCCAGAAAATAAACATCCATTTCTGTGGCTATAGTTCTAAAAATTTCTGTCAGAGCTGACACCTTGTTTATTTCAAGCTCCATAAAAATAGCCTCATCTGATGTTTTGTCTATCTCTGGAGGGGAAATGATAATTATTTCAGGGGCTTTAAAGTTTTTTTCAATGTGCATTTCTGTGGATATATCTATTAGCTTTCTCATCCCCTCTGCTATTTCTTTAAGAGAGTTCTCTGTTGAGGCTGCATCGTTTATTCCAAGAAAAAATATGATGACATCAAGGGGAATAAATTCTTTAATGTCATCTCTAAGTGTTAACAGAGCACAGTGTGGATTGCTGCATGTGTTTATATTTAAAATACTGCGGCCATTTAGGCCATTTTCAATTATTACAGCATTGCTAAAAATTTTTTTTAAAATTCCAGTCCATCTCTTACTTTCATCAAAGCGACTGGAGTCCTTTGGATTATAGCCCCATGTATTTGAATCTCCGTAACAGAGTATCTTTATCAAATTTTTTGTTGATTCATTATTTACAAATCTCATAGTTATAACTTTTCACTATAATCTTATACTTTATTACAAGCATCTACATATTTTCTCATACTTCTTGCACCTCTGTATTTATCATATTGACTTTTATATTTTCATACAAAAACTTTTCAATTTTAGTGTTTATGTCAAGCAGGTGTCAACATCTGGATCCATATTTTTATATTTTGTTATGATTTAGCATCATAGAAAGTGTATTACCCAATTAATTATTGACATATCCCTTTACAGACATAAAAGGGTAAATGAATATATTTAAACGGAGAGAAGCTGTGCCATCTGTTATTGATTATACAAACTCAAAATACATAAAAAAGCTGCAGGCTGTTGATAAGTATGAGGCTATAGAAGAGCTTGCAATGGTTTTCAAAGATAGTGATTTTTGCGATGATATAGAAACCCTCATTTCTGCCCTTAAAGAAAGGGAACAAATTATGAGCACAGGCATAGGTTTTGGTATAGCAATTCCTCATGCAAAGATAAATACAGTGAAGGAGATAGCCTTTGCAATAGGTATTTCTGAAAAGGGAATTGACTTTGACGCAATGGATGGTCAGCCTGTTAAACTCATAATACTTGTAATTGCAGGGGAAAAACAGCATAAGGATTATCTAAAACTGCTTTCCAACATAATGGGTATTCTTAAAAAGGAACCTGTTAAGGAGAGCATAATAAATGCCTTTTCTCCTGAAGAGATAATAGAGATATTCAAAAAGAACTCAAGCATATAATCTTTAATTGTTAAATTAACATTTTCATTAGCCTATGGCATAAAGGAGATTTCATCTATGAGCGAAGTTGATTATAATTTTTCTGAAATTGAGCTTAAATGGCAAAAAATATGGGAAGAAAAAGGGAGCTTTCTTAACAGAGTAGATAGGACAAAGCAAAAGTATTATGTTCTTGAGATGTTCCCTTATCCCTCTGGTAGAATTCACATGGGGCATGTTAGAAATTATACAATAGGAGATATAGTTGCAAGATTTAAAAAGATGAAAGGCTTTAATGTTTTCCATCCCATGGGATGGGATTCCTTTGGTCTTCCTGCAGAAAATGCAGCTATAAAAAATAATACACCACCTTTCAAATGGACAACTGAGAATATAGCAAATATGAAGGCTCAGCTAAAAAGGCTTGGTTTTTCCTATGATTGGACAAGGGAGGTAGGAACATATAAGCCTGAGTATTATAAATGGAATCAGTGGATTTTTCTTAAAATGCTTGAGAAGGGACTTGCCTATAAAAAGGTTTCTTCTGTTAACTGGTGCCCTGATTGCCAGACCGTTCTTGCAAATGAGCAAGCAGAGAATGGAGTATGTTGGAGATGTTCATCCCCTGTAACACAGAAGGAGCTTGAGCAGTGGTTTTTTAGAATCACAGATTATGCAGAGGATCTACTTAAGGGTCATGAGGAGATAAGCTCCACCTGGCCAGAGCAGGTTATAACTATGCAGAAGAACTGGATAGGTAAATCCACAGGTTTAAAGGTAAACTTTAAACTTGAGAGCGGTGAGGATTTCCCTATTTTTACAACAAGGCCTGATACGATTTTTGGGGTAACCTTCATGGTTATAGCGCCAGAACATCCTCTTCTTGATAGAGTAACAGATCCCGAGGTAAGGCAATTTATTCAAAAGACCAGAAGCCAGTCACTCATTGACAGAACATCTGAGGATAAAGAAAAAGAAGGAATTGATACAGGCCTTAAGGTTATAAATCCTTTTAATGGTGAGAAGGTGCCTCTTTACGTGGGCAATTTTGTTTTAATGGAGTATGGCACAGGGGCGATTATGGCTGTCCCGGCTCATGATGTGAGAGACTTTGCCTTTGCTAAAAAATATGGTCTGCCTATAAAGATTGTAATAGATAGACCAGACTCACCTTTAAGGCTTGAGGAAATGACAGATGCCTATACAGACGAAGGTATTTGTGTAAATTCAGGACAATTCAGCGGACTGAAGAATAAAGAAGCAATTGAAAAGATTGCTGAATTTGCAGAAAAAAATGGAATAGGAGAAAGAACTGTAAATTACAGACTCAGAGATTGGGGAATTTCCAGACAGAGATATTGGGGCTGTCCTATACCAATAATTTATTGTGAAAAATGCGGAGCTGTTCCTGTGCCAGAAAAAGATCTCCCGGTTGTTTTGCCAACAGAGGTTGATTTTAAAGGAGATGCACAGTCTCCTCTTACAAAGATGCCTGAATTTTATGAGGTAAAGTGCCCCTCCTGCGGTGGAAAGGCAAGAAGGGAAACAGATACAATGGATACCTTTGTTGATTCATCATGGTATTATGCCCGTTATTGTTCTCCATGGAGCAATGAAATATTTGATAAAGAGGAAGTTGATTACTGGATGCCTGTTGATCAATATATAGGCGGAATTGAACATGCAGTAATGCATTTGCTCTATGCAAGATTTTTCTCTATGGTTTTAAATGACCTTGGACTTTTAAAGGAAAGAGAGCCTTTTAAGAAACTCCTTACTCAGGGGATGGTAATTAAAGATGGCTCAAAAATGAGTAAGTCTAAGGGTAATGTTGTAGATCCAGATGATATAATTAAGAAATATGGTGCAGATACTGTTAGACTCTTCATGCTTTTTGCAGCTCCTCCTCAAAAAGATCTTGATTGGTCAGATAAAGGGGTTGAGGGAAGTTTTAGATTTTTAAACAGGGTTTGGAGATTCATGCAGAAAAACAAGGGGCTTTATATAGATGGGGCTGTTGTTGATAATTCAAATCTTTCCACTGAACTCAAAAAGCTTCGCATAGAGCTTCACAGGACTATAAAGCTTGTTACACATGATATTGAAGAGAGAATGCAATACAACACGGCTATTGCAAGGATGATGGAGCTTACAAATGCAATGTATGCTGTGGCTGATTCTGAACTGTCAAGCACTGAAGGTAAAAAGGTCTTCTCTGAGATTGTTGATAAGTTTTTACCTATTTTGAATCCCTTTGTGCCTCATTTTGCAGAGGAGCTATGGTCTATCTTTGGCAAAAAAACACTCCTTGCTGATGAAAAGTGGCCTGAATATATTGAGGAGCTCACAATACGGGATGAGATTGAGATAGTTTTTCAGATAAATGGTAAGATAAAAAGTAAGGCAAATGTTTCTTCTGATATCACTGAAGAAGAGATGAAGAAACTTGCTCATTTGGATGCAAAAATGGCAGAGATACTCTCCTGTAAGCAGATTATTAAACAGATAGTTGTGCCAGGAAAGCTTGTTAATATTGTTGTAAAATAAGGGTTTTTATGAAAATCGCAATTGGAGCGGATCACGCTGGGTTTAGACTTAAAAATTTGATTAAAGATCATTTTAAGGAGCACAGCTTTGTAGATGTGGGGACTCACAGTGAGGACTCCTGTGATTATCCGGATTTTGCACAGCTTGTGGGGGAAGAGGTCGCAGCAGGTAGAGCTGATGCAGGTATTGTTATATGCGGCACAGGAATTGGGATTTCTATTTCTGCAAATAAGGTTAAGGGGATCCGCGCTGCTCTTTGCACAAATGAGTTTATGGCAGAGATGTCAAGGAGGCATAACAATGCCAATGTCCTTGCCCTTGGAGCAAGGGTCATAGGAGATGACCTTGCTTTGAGAATTGTCAAGGTGTGGCTAAACACTGGTTTTGATGGCGGAAGGCATGAAAGGAGAGTAGAAAAAATAACAAAGATTGAATTATCACACTAAATCTGCCGATATTTTTGACATGAAATCAAGATTTAGATATATCCTGCTAATTGTTCCTTTAGTTTTACTTTCTCTCACCAGGGTTGAAGAAAATACCCTGGTGATAAGAGACTTCTCTGAAAAGGCGCTAAGAAACGTTGTAAAGAAAAAATTGCCAGAGGGTAGCTGGGGGTTCTCCCTTGAGGATCTTGGCTATCACAAAACCTCAGATGTTTTTTCTACAGATATATATCTTTCCTTTGATAAGGAACCTTTGAAGTATGGAAAAGATGATTCAGGGAAATACAATATTTATTCCTCAGATTATAATTTTGTATCTGATGCAAAGGCCATAGGAAAGGGGTGCGCTTCCTTTTTTAAGAGAGATCATGGTGTCTATATAAATTCTTCAGAGGGACTATTTCTTGGTTCAAATGATGCCCTTGGTTCTTTTAATATAGAATTTAGATTTAAGGCATTACAGACAAATCGTGGGATACTTTTTTCCAGGGTTGGATATTTAAATGGGGCTAAAAAGGGCATTGAGATCTCTCTTGAAAATGGTAAGATTATTGCCAGAATGCACAATATGTTTATTTCTCCTGATAGTAAAAGTCATAGTCTGATCCTGTCAAGGGGCGGCTTTGTCTCCAGACAACAGTGGCATCACTTTAGCTTGAGTTTTGATCAATTAACAGGAAAGGTTTCTAAAATAATTGATGGAGAGGAAGAGGATGTTATTTTTATGACTTCTGATAACTCTTCTCAGGGAGTTCCTTTCACAGCTTTTTTTGGAAAATTTGATTCCTATGATATGACTTTTAAAGGAAGGGATCTCCCCCTTGCTGTAATAGGTAAGGACTATATAGGTCTCATTGATGAGTTTCGAATATCTTATATGGACTTTCACTCTCTTTCTGAAAATAAGGATATTGCTTTAAAAAAGTATAAAGGTTCTTCTTATGCTGGAAGGATTCCTTATAATAGAGAAGGAGTTATAACAGGAGAGGTTATTTCTTTTCCTACAACAGGCACTGAAGTAACAGATATATCCTGGGATGATGAACTCCCCTTGGGAACCTTTATCTGGATGGAGGCAAGAACCTCAGACAGGCTGTTTGATAGAGATGAGAGAAATTTAAAATGGTATAAGGTATTAAAGAATCAGAAGGGTTTTTATAGAGTTAGAGATGATAAGGGGGATGCCCTTTCTGGGAAATTTTTTCAGATAAGAGCTCATCTTGTTGCTGATTCTGAAGGAGAAAATTCCCCACTATTAAAAAAGATAATAATAAAATATAGACCAGATATAGCTCCTGATAAGCCTATGTTGCTTCAGGTTGAAAGCTCTGGTGATAGATATGTTGTCCTTAAATGGAAAAAAAATGTGGAGCATGATCTCAAGGGCTATAAAATTTACTATGGGACAAAGAAAGGGCTTTATGATGGAATAATTTATATTGTCAATGGCAGCAGAATTGACAACAGCCTTTCTAAGGATAACTTTATTCGCATCAAGATAGATAACACTCTCATTGAGGAAAACAGAAGGTTGGATAATAGGAATGTCTTGATTTATCCTCTTCTTGAAAACACAGTGCTTTATTATTTTGCTGTTACAGCCTATGATTCTTACAAGGTTGATACACCATATAATCATGAGTCAGAGCTATCGGATTATGTCTCTGCACGGCCATTTTTTTCTCCAGATATAAAATAAGCTTAAACAAAGAGTAGCTTTTAGTTCCTTAAATTGTCATATTTAAGCTATATATTATTTTTTAATAACTTATTGACTCATAAAGAGCTCTATTTATTTTGGTCAATGTATAATTTTTATCTTAAATAAATTGTCTTTGTTATATAAAAGGAAACAGAAAGTAAAATGTCCATAGTTACAAAAAATATTATAATCCCTGAAAGATTACAAAAGCCCCTTTATGATTTTATAAACATTTTTCATAAAAAAGGCTATGAGTGTTATCTGATTGGAGGATGTGTCAGGGATTTTTTGCTTGGGAATGAAACCTATGATTATGATTTTGCCACAAATGCAAGACCTGAAGAGGTAATGAACATTTTTCGAAAAGTTGTGCCAACAGGTATAAAACATGGAACAGTTACTGTTTTGTATGGTGGGATGGAATTTGAGGTTACTACCTATAGGGCAGATGGTAAATATCTTGATGGCAGAAGACCTGAGTCTGTTTCTTTCTCTGACTCCCTTGAGGAGGATGTAAAGAGGAGAGATTTTACCATAAATGGCCTTGCCTATGATCTGCTGAGTAATGAGATAATAGATCTGGTTGGAGGTATAGAGGATCTTGACAAAAAGATTGTGAGGACAATTGGCAATCCCATTGATAGATTCAGTGAAGACGGACTTAGAACCTATAGGGCCTGCAGATTTGCTGCAAAGCTTGATTTTATAATTGAAGAAGAAACCTTCAGAGCTATAGAAAAAACTCTTCATGTAGCAGAAAAGATTTCTTCAGAGAGGATTAGAGATGAGCTCTTTAAGATGTTGACTGCTGATAAGCCATCTAAGGGCTTTGAGTATATGAGGTTATCTGGTTTGTTGAAGCTTGCAATGCCAGAGCTTGATCAGTGTTATAGTGTTGAGCAGAATAAATTCCATGCCTATGATGTTTATTATCATAGCATATACTCCTGCGATGCTGCTCCAAAGGAAAAGCCTCTGGTTCGTCTCGCAGCTTTACTCCATGATATTGGTAAGGTTCAGACAAGGAAGATGAGCGATGAGGGAGACTATAGCTTTTATAATCACGAGGTTATAGGAGCAAAGATTGCAAAGAGAATGATGCGCAGGTTAAAGTTCTCAAATTCAGACATCGAGGTGGTATGCAATCTTATCTTAAATCACATGTTCCATTATACAGATGATTGGAGTGATGGAGCAGTGAGAAGATTTATGAGAAAGGTTGGTGTTGAAAATATACCAGATCTTTTTGATCTAAGAGAGGCAGATAGAATAGGTAATGGCACAAGAATGGGGCTTCCTGAGCCTATAAAAAAGCTGCAGGATAGAATTGATGCCATTATAGAAGCAGAGAATGCAATAACAGTTCGAGATCTAAAAATTAATGGGCATATTATTATGGATCGCTTTGGTTTAAAACCAGGGCCTGTTATTGGCAGAATACTTCATGATCTCCTTGAAATGGTTCTTGATAACCCTGAGATGAATGAGGAAGAGATCCTGATACAAAAAGCAGAGGAGATATATCAATCCTTAAAAGATGAAGCCGAGGGAAAATTCAGTAGTTAATTCCTTGCCAGAGGAAAATTTTAGATATTCACATCTGATATGGAAGGACATGTCTTCTTTTCTATATTTTAGCTTTGTGGCATAGGCCCTGGCAGATTCCTTGAAAAGATTGCATGACATTTCAGCCTCAGATGTGGGCGGAACTGTTGAGTATATATAATTTTCGTTATTGATATTTATAAAACCAGCACCTGCCATAAAAGAGAAATTCTGCAAAAATAAGAGCTTAATCTCACAGAAGCCACTAAAGGATTTGACCTTATCCATTTCCTGAATGTCTCCTCTTAATTTAAAAAAGAAATTTTGCCAGGGAGAAATAGTTGTGGATCCTGAAATTTTGTTTTTCTTCTCCCTGAGATCATCTCTGTAGCTTCCAGAACTTGCAGCTTTTCCGCTAAAAGAGATTATTTTAAAGGGATTGAGATTAAAAAAGATCTCTTCCTTCCTTATGCCTGAGATATAATCCCTTTGATATGAAGGGTTGAGATTTTTTTCATTATATACAGATGCTCCAAACTCATATTTATCACAGAGCATAAATCCTGATGTTATTTCAAAGATATTCGAAGGGTTTATGGAGGAGTTTGAATGTTCAGCAAAAAAATTTTCGTCACAATTTTTACCTTTTATAGAAAGATATGCTATCCTGTTTCTTACAGTGATCCCCCATACAAGCCCATGGCCTTTTAAATTATTATCAAATTCTCTTATTGATATAGCAGGTTCAATAAATAGGGAAATATTTTCATCTGTGTATTCTATGAATAAACCTGTAACAGAATATTTTTTTATGCCACTTTGTAAGCTTTTATTGAATTCCCATTTTATTTCATTCATGTTTGGATCTTTTATTTCTGTCTGGCTATAGTATAACTGAATCTTCAGGAGATCATAAATGTTGCAATAGCTCATAAGGCCAGAGGTAAGGATATCAACAGGAGCATTATAAGATCCATCTTTTTCTGTTTTATAGGTAAGGGTCTGTAGTGTTGAGGTGATATAGCCTTGAGATATCTCCTCTTCTTTAATATATCTTCGCTGTATTGAAAAAAATGGAACTATCCCTGTTTTTATGTTTTCTTCATTGAAATATATGTCAGAGGCGATTCCAAAGAGACTACCTGCTGGATTTGTCCCTGTTGATGTAATGATTTTTTTATCCTTTGAAAGAGAAAAGGATTTATCAAAGCTATTCCCAGAAAAAAGTGTTCTCTTACCAAAAATAATACCTGACCCAAATCTGAGATTGTAGTTTCCAAGGATAAAATCAAAGGAATTGTTTACCTCAGAAATTTTTATGTTCCATGTAAAATCGGTTTTATCTTTTTTAAAGTCCCTTATTAAAAATAAATTAAAAAAATATTTCTCTTCTATGGATTCACAAAGGGATGTGCGCAAAAAAAGTCTTTTTTCTTCGTCCTCATAGTTTATCATATCTCTTAACATTTCTGCATCAATGGAGGAGATTATATTGTTTCCATGGCTTTGCGATTTAAGAACTACCATAAATGCCAATAGCAGCAAGAGTGAGGTTATGGCTCTCTTTTTCATTTGAGGCATATATTTCTTATAGTTTCTTTTTGTTCTTCAGATAAGCTTTTATCTGAGTTAAGTGCTGTCTCAAAATTGATATGGCCTTTGCTAAGTGAAAGCTCGCTGTATTTTATGGCACTTGTTGCAGGAATTCCTGCTTCAATTAGCAGTCTAAATTTTTCTTTTATTATCTCTTTTGATGAAATATGGTTTTTCTTTGGAGCTGTCTTTTTTTTATTTTCTTTTGATTGAGATGATTCAGGGAGGCTCTCCTGGCCGTGGTTTTGATCCCTTTCAAATCCATAGCAATATTTTTTAATTGAATTTATTTCCTCTCTGCTCAGTCCTATTTGAATAAGTGATTTTTCTGTGAGAGGTCCAATTTTTTCTCTGTAGCTTATAATTCTTTTGCATGAGGTTGTGCTTACCTCCGGTATTTTTTGTAGTTCCTCGAAGGTGGCTTTGTTTATGTTAATGTCTTTATTGATAGATGATTCTGGAGGGGATCTAAACTCAATGTAGTTTTTGTTTTCATAGTTAAATGGCACAAAGGTTATGCCAAAGTTATGGGAGTATCCTAAGTATGGATGAAAACCCAGCAAATAGCTTATAGTAAAGTTTTTTATGCCTATTGATATGGATGCGGCAATTCTTGAGTCCTCAGGTGTATATCCTGCTTTTATTACTATATTACCCAGAGGGATTATGCTGGCTGTAAATGAATTTATGTATCCTGCAGAGGTATCTGTTATATTCCATGTTAGGGCAAAGCCTTTGGCTGGAGTTAAAATTATGCCTCCGCTTTTTTCCGGGAAGATTTCTTTTTTATTTTTTGAATTGAACTCTGTGAGAAGTGAATTTTGTGTAAAGGCAAGAGTAAAAAAATTGCAAGGCATAAGAGCAATAGCGAAATCTATATCTCTGAAATTTTTATTCAGGGATATGTCATCTGTTTGTATAGAAATTTGATATATATTATAAGAAAGCCCTGTGTTTATAATATTGATAAATTTATATGCTGTTGATATAGAGTAGGAATTTTCTTTATAAAAATAAGAGCCAAAGGAGCTATAGTGTATCTGGAAACCATAATTTTCTGATGAGTATTTTGCTCCTGCAAAATATGTTGATAGGTTTTCATCACTATAGGGCCTGCCTGTATTAAAAGTTAATCCAAATCCTTCATAGCTGTTTATAGAGAGAATATTCTGAGATAAAACAGGGCTTCCATTAAAATTAGCTGCACAGCTGAAAGGGAAAAGTGACTCAGGATTTGTATTTTTATATTCAAAGGCAGAGATTATTGACATTGATATGAAAAAAAATGCTGATATCATTTATCTCTGAACCATAATAAGATAGATTGTTGCATTGTCAGAGTTTTTCCCTGATATGGCCTCGACTTTTACCAGATACAGACCTGTAAGCAATTTACCTCTAAGCATGGAGGTATTTATTGAAGGATTAAAATATCCAGGGACAGCATTTGTAATAATAGTTGATGAAAATATTGCACTGCCAGCTGAATTAAATATTCTTATTTTGATTGAGCAGTCTCTGTATACAAATAGAGGTAAAGTTATATTCTGATTATTATTAGTTAAGATTGTAGTTATTTTGTTTTTTACCGGAGATATTAGCTTATTGGCGGAAACTTTCAGATTCACTATATTTTCTCTGCCAGGTGTGGAATAGGGAGTAAGTATAAAGTCAGAGGGAGAATTGGTATCATTGCTATTAATCCTCGAAAGCGAGGGATAGCTCATTGAAGAGTAATCACCAGTCCAGATCATGCACTCCTGAGGATTACCAGTATAATTGGTCCATTGATTGTATAAAATGGCATAATCAAGGTAGCTTTTAATTGTGCTATTAGGGCTTCCATCGCGATTAGAAAAGGCCATGAAGTCAATGATCCCATTATTTGCAGGGTCATCGTCTGTGTCTATTGCTACAACACAGTCAGTGCTCCATAGCCCATAATTATTGCAGTATAGATCTCTTATGCCATTTTTGTTTAGGTCACCAGCAAGATCAGTTTCATCTTGCAGATTTTCCGATGTGAAATGGATTACTGCAAATCTATCATCAAAGGGTGTTTGAGGATCATCAGTTCCTTTTAAACTTGTTGCTGACTGTGCAATTGACTCATTTGTCCCGTAATACATTGTAACAAAAAGAGCGGCTATATCAAAGTTATCAGAAGGATTAGTAGCTTTAAGTTCTATCCAGTCAGAGTTTGTATTGAAAGAAACCTCATTTATTATTATTGCAGAATATGCCATTGCTGTGGACAAAAAAATCGTGAAAAACGAGCAAAGGTATTGCATTTTTCCTCCTTTGAAAGGGAACGGAAAAATTTTTGTGATGAAGAAATTTTTTTGACTTTTTCCTTTTTTTTTTTGATTGATTTATAATATATTATAACTGAATTTCTTGTTCCTTAAACAAGGCTCTTATGTGTTGGCTCTGCCAATACTTATATTTAAAATAAATGGAGGAGTTTAATGAAAAAATTTTTGGTAATTTCTTTAAGCTTTTTTGTTGCATTTTCAGTTATCTCTTGCAGTAGTGCAAAGATTGACAAGTCATCTGCAACATCTATAGCTGCTGACACAGCTGCAAAAGAAGCAACAGCTAAAGCTGAAAAAGAAAAGGCAAAAGCTGCATGTAAAGCTGATTGTGACAAGGCTAATGACGACTGCGTTAAGAAAGCTGGGAAAACAAAGGCTAAGCTCGATGCTTGTGCAAAGGCAAAAACAAAATGCTATGCAGATTGTGATAGCAAGTAATCATTAGAATTATCGTTTAGCTTTTATAGGCTCCGTTCTAAGGGCGGAGTCTTTCTTTTATCTTCAAAAGGATTACTTCAGCAAAAAATTTATTGACTCAAATCTTACTCTCTGTGAATCTCTTACAAGTATTGGATATATTTAGATTTTAATGGAGTCTCTTATGATTAAGGATGCTAACTTTCTCTGCGAAATAGGAACTGAGGAAATCCCTGCAGGTTATATTCCTCCAGCAATAAATGGAATAGAATCTCTTTTTAAGGAAAAGCTTGTTGCTGCCCGCATAGATTTTGATGAAATTGAGGTTTATGCTACTCCCCGCAGATTTACAATAATGATAAGTGGACTAAAAGAGACTCAGAGGTCTGAAACAGTAGAGTTAAAAGGACCATCAAAGCAGGCTGCCTTTGATAAGGATGGTAATCCTACAAAGGCTCTTGAGGGATTTTTAAAAGCCAATGGAGTGTCTCTTGCTGATGTTGAACTTTTAGAAACAGAGAAAGGAAGTTATGTATTTGCCAAGCGAACTCTTGCTTCTGGTAAAACAGAAGATATAATTCCACAGATAATAGAAAGCCTTGTGTATAATCTGCCATTTCCTAAGAGGATGCGCTGGGCAGATAAAACGGTTACATTCCCAAGGCCTATTTCTTATTTTCTTGTCCTTTTTAATGATAAGGTTGTTCCCTTTGAAATTGAGGGTATAAAATCTGGCAATTTAACAAGGGGGCATTTTGTTCAGTTTAACCGAATGATTGAAATAAATAAAATATCTGAATATGTTAATAAGCTGAGAGAAAATTGGGTAATAATAGATCATAGAGAAAGGAAAGAAATAATCAGGCAGGAATTGTTAAAAGCAGCAGAAGCGGCCGGGGGATTTTTGCTTGAGGATGAGGATCTACTCAATACAGTTACATTCCTTGTGGAAAAGCCTCACATAATAGTTTGTGAGTTTGATCAAAAATTTCTTGAGGTGCCAGATATAGTTCTCATTGCAGAGATGAAGGAGCATCAAAAATACTTTGCAGTGATAGATAAAGAGGGCAGACTTATAAATAAATTTCTTGTTACTGCCAATAATCCTGAAACCCCAAATATCATTAAAGGAAATGTAAAGGTTATATCTGCAAGATTTAACGATGCAGAGTTTTTTTACAGAGAAGATGCAAAGGTTAAATTGGAAGATAGGCTTGAGTCTCTTAAAAGAGTTCTATTTCACAAAGAGCTCGGTTCAATTTATGATAAGGTGATGAGGGTCAAGTCTATTTCTGAGGCTTTAGTTTCCCTTCTTTCAATTGATAATGAGACTGCCAGGAAGATTATGCGGGCAGTTATGCTTTCAAAGACAGATCTTGATACTGCAATGGTTTATGAGTTTGCTTCATTGCAGGGCTATATAGGCAGGATTTATGCCCTCAACGAGGGAGAGGATAAAGAGGTGGCAGAGGCTATAAATGATCAATATAAGCCAAGATTTAGCGGAGATTCAATACCTACAGCTATGGTTTCTATCGTAGTGTCTCTTTCAGAAAAGATAGATAATATCTTTGGATCTTTTTCTGTGGGCAATATACCAAAGGGTTCACAAGATCCCTATGCTCTTAGGAGACAGGCTAATGCCATTGTTGACATAATAATAAGAAATGGTCTTAAGTTTCAACTCGTAGATGTGCTCAAGGCAGTATCTTCAAATTATAGAGATGGCTTTAGCCTAATTGGCAAACTAATAGATTTTGTCAATGGCAGGGCAAGGACTATTTTTACAGAGGCTGGCTTTAGATATGATGAGATAGATGCCTGTATGCTTGAGGGCAACAGTGACTATCTTGAATTGTATAAGAGAGCTGAAAGCCTTAACGTCTACAGAAAAAATGAAAAATTCGGCCAGTTGCTTCTTGGTTTTAAGAGGATGAACAATATTCTTTCTGCTTTTAGAAAGGAGAATAAGGATTATAAGCTTAGCTTTAGTGAGAGTCTTCTTGAGGAAAAGGAAGAGAGGGATCTTTATTTTTTCTTTGCAGAGAGAAGAAAGCAGATGGAAGACTTTATCTCTCATAGTAAGTACATAGAGCTCTTTGAGCTTATGACAGAGGCTAAGCCTCTTATTGATTCATTTTTTGATAAGGTTCTTGTGATGGACAAGAGAATAGAAATAAGAGACAACAGACTTTTTATACTTGAATCAGTTTTGAATATATTTAATAATCTCATAGATTTTTCTAAAATATCAGAGTAACCTCTCTTTGCTCACTGGCTGCTGCAGATTTCTGGCAACCAGTGAGCCTGTGCAGACCTTGTGGTTGTTTTCAATGAGTTTAATTATTTTCGATATCTCTATAATTTTTATATCAATACCACCTCTTACTTAGCCATTATGCCATAGGTGGCTTTTATAACTTAATTACCTGAATTTTAATATAAACATCAAGCATCCCCTGTATTTTTTTTATAAAAGGGCTAAAATTTCTTGACTGTAACGTTTTCTTTTTTTATTGTTGTAATTGGTTGAACCATTGCACCAATGAGGGGTTTATGTTTACAAGCGTCAATAGAAAAAATCTAAATGAAGAGATTAGCGATCAAATTATCACAAAGATTGTGACAGGGGCATTACCCTGTGGGAGCAAGCTCCCGCCAGAGAGGGATTTAGCTTTGCAGCTTAATGTAAATAGGCATACACTCCGTGAGGCTTTGCGAAAGCTTGATGCCCTTGATCTTGTCTCTATTCGACAGGGAGATGGAATTTATGTTAGGGATTTCAGGGAAAGTGGAAACCTTGAACTTCTAAAGTATCTACTTTTTTCCCGTAAGGATATTACTTCTGATATTTTGAAAAATATACTGGAGATAAGAAGGTTTATATCCCCAGAGATGGCATATAAGGCAGCCTTAAATAGAAGCGACGAGGAGGCTAAAATTCTTAGCTCTCTTCTTTTAAGTGATCTTACCATAGAGGAGAGAGATCTTGCAATACATCAATCTATTGCCCGTGGCAGTGGTAATATTTTGTATATTTTTCTTCTTAATTTTTTTAATGATATCTTCCGTGAGTTTGGTGGACTTTATTTTTCTTTTAAAGAAAACGTAGCAGCATCGGACAGATTTCATAGATCAATAGTAAAGGCCATTTGCAATAGAGATGGCAATGCAGCCAGAAAGATCATGAATGATATTTTAGTTTATGCAGAAAACAAAGTTTCAAAATATATGGAGTCAAATTATGAATAGATCCAATTTTTCAAAGCAAAGGTATGATTTTGTTGTCATTGGAGGTGGAATCTCTGGGGCAGCTGTTGCTTACGATGCGGCTTTACGGGGATTTTCTGTAGCTTTAATCGAGAGAGAGGATTTTGGTTCAAAAACCTCTGCTGCTACATCAAAGCTCATTCATGGAGGCTTGCGCTATCTTGCAAATTTTGAGCTTTCCCTTGTTCGGGAGTCTTTAAGGGAGCGCCGTATTCTGGAAAATATTGCACCAAACTTTGTATATCCCATTGCAAATATGGTGATCACAGACAGAAAATCTTTTTCAACAATGAAGTCAACTCTCAAGATTGGAATGATACTTTATGATATACTTTCCTTTGACAAAAAGTGGACATGGGATAAGAGTAAAAAGATTCCATGCCATAGCTCTCTGTCAAGAGAAGAGACCTTGAGGAGGGAGCCCTCTGTTGAAAAGGAGGATCTCACTGGCTCTGTTGTTTATTATGACTGTGCAAGCATATTCCCTGAGAGGCTTACTCTTGCATTTATTAAATCTGCAGTTGCCCATGGCGCTGATGTGGCTAATTATATGGAAGCCAGAGGATTTCTGTTCTCAGGAGACAGGATCTCAGGAGTCAAAGTCTATGACAGAGTTAATAACAGAGAAATTGAACTTTATGGAGATCTTGTTATAAATTGTGCTGGTCCGTGGGCAGATAGGGTTTTATCTCTTACAGGAAAAAATCCTACAAAAGAAGAGTTGCGTAGATCAGAAGGAATTCATATTATAACAAAAAAGCTTACAGAAAAACATCTTGTTACAGCAGTTACACCCTCTGGCAGGCATATATTCATAATTCCATGGAGAGGATACTCTCTTATAGGAACAACAGACAAGGAATACTTTGGTAGCCCTGATGACTGGAGGGTTACTCATGAAAGTATTCTTGAGCTTATAGAGGAGATAAATCACTCCTTTAGCGATAAAATCCGCATTTCCTATGATGATGTTGTTTTTTATTATGGAGGATTGCGCCCCCTTGTGGAGACAGAGAGCAAGGAGGATGTTTATAACTCTTCAAGAAAGTATGAGATCTTTGATAATAAAGAAGAAGGTGTAGATGGGCTCATTACTGTTGAGGGTGGGAAATATACAACAAGCAGAAATCTTGCACAGAAGGTTATAGATTTTGCTATTAAAAAGACTGGCAAAAAATTTTCTAAAAGCCTTACTGCAAAGAAATATCTTACAGGCTCAGAGATCAAAGATATAGAAAATTTTGTCCTTAAATGTAAAGATAGGTATAGAGAATTCAATGGCGCTCATATTGATTATCTTGCAAGGATTTATGGCACAGAGTTGGATTCTGTTATGAATGTGGCATTGTCCTCAAAGAATCTTTCTCAGGCATTAAACAATGATGGGGAGATGCTGGCTCAGGTTATATATGCCATAAAAGAAGAGATGGCTGTTACATTAAGTGATATATTACTGCGCAGGACAGGAATAGGAACCCTCGGTCATCCAGGTAAAGAGGTTCTTCAAAAGGTGGCTGACATTGCTGCTGAACTTTTAAAGTGGAATGACCAACAAAAAGAAGAAGAAATAAAGAAAGTTGAGAATATTTTTAAAATACCATAATGGAGATAGAATATGGCCAAGAAACAATTTGAACCAAATTGGAGAGAAACTCCACCTGCACCAAGAAGTTTTAGATCTATTTTTAAGTGGGGTGATCCACAGGCATACAAGCATCCAAACAAAAAGCTTTTTAAGGAAATTAAAGAGCAGTTTCATTTAACTGACGAAGATTTCAAAGAGGCCAAGAGTTACGGTGATGAGATAGTTTCTTTTAAAAAGAGTCCAAAACTATCAAAAAAGGATATTGATTTTTTTACAAGGCTCTGTGGTAGCGAGAATGTCTCTGTCGATGAGTATTTCAGAACAAAATTTTCTTCAGGGAAAACTATTGAGGAGGCTATAAGTCTTAGAGATAGCAAAGTAGGCCCCCTTTGTGATCTGGTTGTGCATCCAAGAAACAAGGATGAGATAGTCAATATTGTTAAATATTGCAATAAGAATAAAATACCAATTTATGTATATGGCGGAGGATCCTCTGTAAACTTTGGCCTGAGACCATCAAAAGGTGGGATCTCCCTTGTTATGAGCACTCACATAAATAAGATTCTTGAGGTAAATCCAATAAATCAAACTGTTACAGTTGAGGCTGGCATAATGGGGCCAGATCTTGAAACGGCTCTTAACAATGCAAAGGAGCTTTACAAAACCCCTTATAATTATACATGCGGTCATTTTCCTCAGTCCTTTGAGTTTTCCTCTGCTGGCGGATGGATCTCTGCCCTTGGCTCAGGTCAGGCCTCATCTTATTATGGCGATGCCTATGATTTAGTTATAAGTCAGGAATATATTACTCCTGCTGGAGTTATTAAGACTCTTGATTATCCTGCAACAGCCACTGGTCCAAAGGTAAATGATATATTTAAAGGCAGCGAGGGATGCTTTGGAGTTTTAACAGAGATTACATTTAAAATTTTTAGATACATGCCAGAGAACCGTAGATACTTTGGCTTTATATTCCCAAGTTTTCAAGATGCTATAAATGCTGGCAGAGAGATTTCTCAAGGAGAGTTTGGAATGCCAGCGGTCTTTAGAATATCTGACGAGGAAGAGACCCATATAGGCCTTAAGCTATATGGTATTGATGGAACAATTCTTGATAAGCTTATGCAGCTTAGGGGATATAAGCCCATGAAGAGATGCCTTTTCCTTGGGACAACTGAAGGGGAAAAGAATTTTACCAGAAATGTAAAAAGGCAGGTAAAAAAGATCTGTAAAAAACATGGCGGTATGTATATAACAGGATTACCATCTAAGATGTGGGAGCCTGGTAGATATAAGGATCCATACCTTAGAGAGGATCTGCAGGATTATGGCATACTTATCGATACCCTTGAAACAGCAGTTAAATGGGATAATCTCCATAAGGTTCATCAGGAGGTGAGAGAATTTGTAAAATCACGACCAGAGACTATATGTATGACCCATAGTTCACATTTTTATCCTCAGGGGACGAATCTCTACTTTATATATATAATGAAGGACAATGGTCTGCAGGAGTATATTGATTTCCAGAGTGGAATTATTGAAAGAATTAACTCAAGTGGAGGCTCTTTGAGTCATCACCATGGAGTTGGCAAGATGATAGCACCATGGATGGAAAAGCACCTTGGCAAGGAGCAGATGGAGGTCCTTAGAGCCCTTAAGAGGCATTTTGATCCAAATAATATCATGAATCCAGGTGGCCAGATGGGCCTTGATCTAAAAGGTGACTGGCGTAAAATTAAGTAATATTATTAAAAAAGAGGGTCTTGTAAAACCCTCTTTTTTTTATCTATTGTAAAGTTCACATTTTCCTGTCATTAAGTATTTTACTCCCTCATCAAGGCCATCAAGAGTTAATTCAAACATAGGGAATACGTCTCTGATCATTCTGATTGAGTGAACATAATCCCATGTTCTCTTTGGCAGAGGGTTTAGCCAGATGGTATCCTTAAATTTTTCTTTGAATCTTTGCATCCAGACAATTCCAGGGGTATCGTTGTGATACCAATAGTCAATAGCTCCATTGACCCATGTAAGCTCAGATGGAGCCATTTCAGCATCGCCTACTATTATTACTTTGTAATCAGAATCCTCAGATTTTATTACCTCCATGGTTGATACAGATTGATTTCTTTCCATATCTGTCCAGAGATCCTGGTAAAAGCAATTGTGAAAGTAGTAATGCTTAAATCTGCTTATCTGACCTGCTGCAGCGGAAAAGAGTCTTTCCACCAGTTCAGAAAAAGGAGTCATAGAGCCACCAACATCCATAAGAAGCATAACCTTTGCACTCTTCTTCTCTTTAGTTTCCCAGACTAACTCTATTTCCCCTGCATTTTTGCATGTCCTGTCAATTGTCTGTTTTAGATCAAGTTTTTCACCCTGCCCCATTGGCAAAAGGGATCTTAGATGCGATAGAGCTACCCTCATCTGTCTTGTATCAAGGGTGACGTCGCTTGAGTAATTTCTGAAGGTTCGTTTTTCTGCAATCTGAACAGCTCTTCTATGCCTTGACTCACCCTGACCAATTCTTATACCTGCAGGATTATAACCCCAGGCCCCTTGAGTCGAGCGGCCTCCTGTGCCTATGGCCTTATTCCCACCAACGTGATTTTTGTAATGGCCCTGCTTTAGCTGTTCCTCAAAGTTCCTCAAGACCTCGTCGAGGTTCAGCTGTTCAATCTGTCTTTTTTCTTCTTCTGTAAGTTTTAGCTCTTTTACTTTTTTTAATCCAGCAAGTATTTCCTCAAGCATCTCATCTGTTGTTTCTATGCCGCCGAAGGTGTCCAGAAAGGCTATATCATATCTGTCGTAAAAGATTTCATTTTTTACAAGGATAGAACGGGCCATATGGTAAAAATTTGTAAGGCTGCAGTCGTTCAGGTTTAATGCCAGTGCATGGTGGAGAGTTATCCACTCATGTAAAGAGACTGGCACTCCCCTTGCCTTCAGATTGAAGAAAAAATTAATAAACATCCCTTGTCCTCATGCTTGTGTTGTAAGCATAGTGGGATTTCCCGGATTTTTCTACAATGTCTATATCCTCTTTTTTCTTGAGAAGAGTTCCAAGGAAAGGAATCTCTTTTTCAATGTCTTTTGCAGAAATCCCGCTTATTATTAAGGCCTGCAGCCAATCTATTAGTTCACTTGTAGAGGGCTTTTTTCTGAGCATGTCAAATTCTCTGATCCAGTAAAATTTTTTCAAAGCCTCTCTTAAAAGCTTTTTTTCTATATCTGGAAAGTGAACATGGACAATTTCCTCCATGAGTTCCTGAGTTGGAAATTCAATATAATGGAAGATACATCTTCGCAGAAAAGGATCAGGCAGTTCCTTTTCGCTATTTGATGTTATGATTACAATGGGCCTTGTTTTAGCTTTAATTGTTTCCTTTGTCTCTGGAATATAAAAGCTCATCTCATCAAGCTCATTGAGAAGGTCATTGGGGAATTCTATGTCAGCCTTGTCTATCTCATCAATAAGAAGAACAACCTGCTCATCAGAGGCAAAGGCCTCTCCAAGTTTTCCAAGCTTGATATATCTTTTTATATCAGAAACATCGTTATCTCCAAAACGAGCATCATTAAGTCTCTGGACTGTATCATATACATAAAGACCTTCTTGAGCTTTAGTTGTGGATTTTATATTCCATACAATAAATTTTTTACCAAGACCTTTGGCAATGGAATGAGCCAGAAGAGTTTTCCCTGTCCCTGGTTCACCTTTTACAATTAAAGGTCTGCCAAGAGCTATTGAGACATTGACATTGTCCCTGAGTTCCTTAGAAAGAACGTAATCATCTGTTCCCTTAAAATAGTTCATCTTACCTACCCGTTTATTTTATATACTTTTAAGTTAAACCTTAATAATGATTGTAAATCATTATCCATAAATTTTAACTATAGCTTTTTTGCAGAAACAAGCTTTAAACCATGGCACTATTAATGTCAATATTGGCAAGTATTTTTTTTGAGATAAAGCTTACCCCTTTAAAGAGTCATGAGTTGTATTGGCTCAATTTTTGCAAAAAAATTTCTGGTATCTTTGCAATTTTTCTTTGAGAGTAATCAAAGGCAACAAAACCTGTTTCTGCCACAGCAGCTGTTTTGCCATTTTTTGATATTCTATGACAGAAACGTATGCTATTTTCTTCAATTTCTGCTATGTCAGACTCAATGAGGATTTTATCATCATAAAAGATCTCGCTT
The DNA here is from genome assembly GCA_002069965.1 of Spirochaetes bacterium ADurb.Bin218. GTDB lineage: Bacteria > Spirochaetota > UBA4802 > UBA4802 > UBA5550 > UBA5550. The sequence continues at coordinate 29,277 of MWCI01000009.1, forward strand.
TTAAAATTTATGACCAGATCCCCCATTATAATCCCTGTCTTGCCGTCGCCAAGATTGAGTTCATTTAAGCCAAGGCTTTTAAGTAAGGTGATGCGTCCATCGTGGATGAGATCAGCCATCTGAGCATTACCAACATGGCCCGCCTGATTCAGATTGGAGATTTTTACAATATGCTCATGCTTAAATCTGTAGGTTTCCTTTTCTGTAAGTTTTATTCTCGGCATAAAGCCCCCTCTTTTAGGATGTAAGATTTTTTATAATTTAAAAAGAGTGATAAAAAAATTTTTAAAAGCAATTTATTTCAGTAATTATTCCTAAATATAATTTTTAGTGTAAAATTAAGAAAATATTATCCCAGCCGCCTTCGGCGGCTGGGATAATAGAGTATTTTTATTTTACAAGAACTTAAGGAATAAATACTGAATTTATTTATATGTTATTTAAAAAAAATTTCAGCAATAATTTTTTTTAATATAAAGCATTTTTTCCCCTTAAAAGGCGGGGAATAGATATTCTTGAGAATTTACTTTTGCTAAAAGCTTTTATTTTAAGTCTAAATTTTAATTGAATTATAAGTTAATACATTTATAGCTTGTAAGAAAGCAGTGAAATCTGACTATTTTATATTAGCTTTTTCTGTCGGGAGAGACAGTATATAAAAATAAAATTAAGTTTCAGATTTACGCTGCAAAACTTAAACTAAAGGAGAGTTTTAATGAAAAGGAGTATTGTGACATTAGTTTCGCTTTTAATTTCTGCTCTTTTTATCGTAAGCTGCACCAAGGATTCTGCAAAGGACAAATCACTTGAGCAGATTAAGGCTAAGGGCTATTTTGTTGTAGGCCTTGATGATCAGTTTCCACCTATGGGATTTAGAGGAACTGATAACAACGAGATTATAGGTTTTGACATTGACCTTGCAAAGGAAGCTGCAAAAAGGCTTGGGGTGAGAGTTGAGTTTAAGCCTGTTGCATGGGACGGAATTATCTTTTCTCTCAATAAGGGGGATATAGATGTTGTATGGAATGGTATGACTATTACAGAGGAGAGAAAGCAAAAGATTGAATTCTCTAAACCATACCTCAACAATAGACAGATCATAATGGTTGCAGCAGACAGCAATATAACAAGTAAGGATATGCTCAAAGGAAAGATTGTTGGTCTGCAATTGGGTAGCAGCAGCGAAAACGCTCTTAATGAAGCAGCTGATTTAAAGAAAAGTCTTAAGGATGTTAAAAAATACGAAAACAATACCCTTGCCTTAATGGATCTTGCAGCAAAAAGAGTTGATGCTGTTATTATTGATGAAATCGTTGGCAGATGGAATATGGCTAAAAAACCAGGAGCTTTTAAGGTGCTAAGAGAAGATCTTGGGACAGAGCTTTATGGTGTTGGTATCAGAAAAAATGATATAACATTTAAAGAAGCACTGGACAAAGTTCTTGATGAAATAAAAAATGACAAAGTTGGCGAAGAAATTTCAAAGAAATGGTTTGGAGAGAATATTCTCCTGAAGTAAAAAATGGAAAGCTATATAAAATATTTACTTGATTCAACAATTTTTATCCTTGAGGGTAGTGTTTTAACTGTTAAGCTATATGCAGTTACTATAATTTTTGCAATACCCTTTGGGATAATACTTGCCTTGATGAAGATATCCCGTTTTAAGACTCTGAGATATCTCATAAGCTTTTATACCTGGGTGTTCCGCGGAACACCCTTGCTTCTGCAATTATTTTTTACATATTACGGGCTATCAATAATAGGTATTACCCTACAGCCCTTTACAGCTGCAGCCTTGACTTTTGTGGTGAACTATTCAGCTTATCTTACAGAGATATACAGAGCTGGCATTGAGTCCATAGACAAGGGTCAGTACGAGGCAGCAAGAGCTCTGAATATGGACTATTTCCAAACGATGAGAAGAATTATTCTGCCCCAGGTTGTTCGTAGAACAATCCCTCCCACCTGTAATGAGGCTATAACTCTTGTGAAGGATACTGCTTTAGTTGTAGTTCTTGGAATGGGGGATCTTCTAAGATCTGCCAAGGAGCTTTTTTCAAGGGATTTTGCTATAACCCCCTTTGCAATAGCTGCAGTTTTATATTTGCTTATGACTACAGTTATTGTTTATTTTTTCAGAAAGATTGAAGATAAATATTCGGTTTATGAATAACTATGAAAATGATAGAAGCCATAAATGTATGCAAATCCTTCGGAGCTCACAGAGTTCTTGATAATATAAATCTGGTTGTTAACAAGGGAGAGGTTGTTGCTGTTATAGGACCTTCTGGTTCTGGCAAAAGCACATTGCTCCGATGTTTCAATGGACTTGAGGAAATAGATACTGGAGAGATAATAATCGAAGGAGATGTTTTTTCAAAGAAACTCAGCAAGCATAGCAGGGATCAAATTACCAATAAAAGGAAAAGAGAGATCTCCATGAAGCTTGGCATGGTTTTTCAGCATTTTAATCTATTTCCTCATAGAACTGTTATTGAAAATATTATAGAGGCTCCTGTAACAGTCCTTGGCATGGATAAAGATGAGGCAATAAAACGTGCTGAGGAATTGCTTAAAAAGGTTGGTCTTCTGGACAAGAGAGATTCTTATCCTTCAAAGATCTCTGGAGGGCAAAAACAGAGGGTGGCAATAGCCCGTGCTCTCGGGATGAATCCTGATATAATGCTTTTTGATGAGCCTACATCAGCCCTTGATCCAGAGCTGGTTGGAGAGGTTCAGAGGGTAATAAGTGATCTTGCAAAGGAAAGGATGACAATGTTGATTGTTACTCATGAGATGGGCTTTGCAAGCAAGGTTGCAAATAGGGTGATATTTATGGATGATGGAAAAATAATTGAGGATTGTACTCCAGAAAAAATATTTTCCAATCCAGATCATCCCCGCATAAAGACCTTTATAGAGAAGATTGCAAAAAGGTGATAATTTTTAAAATTGGCTCTATAGCCATAAATAAGAAATATTCTTACATTTTATTAATATAAGCCCCGATTGATCAGGAGAGGATTATGATGTATAAAAAATTACCATTTAAGTTGTATCATATTCATGATTTTCTCTCAGCCCCCATCGCTACAGCAAGGGGGTTTTTTTTTAATTTTTTAATAAAAGTTATCCCTGTGGTTTTATTCAGTATCTCCTGCTCTTCTCATCAAAAGATTAATCTCCAGAGTGAAGGATTTTATGGCAATACTTTGAGAATAGTTGTTTATGATTTTATAATTCCTGAGGGAGAGGCGGAAATAAACTCTGACAATGAGCAGATAAAAGAAAAGGTTTATTCAAGAGCCACCCTTTTAATTGCAAGCTATCTATCAATTAAAATCCCAAAGGAAAAAATTTCTCCTGCAACAGATAAGCTGTTTAATAATGCCATTGAAAAGACCTTAGGGAGTTGCAGGATTATGTCCCTTAGTGCAGAAGAGAATAGCTATTATTATATAGTGGCTGACTTTGATATTTCCCCAATCAATGATGCTCTTGCCAGCCTTTAGTGTATTGTCTCATTGCCAGATCTGTAGTAGTTGCGCCTTGCCCATTCGAGTCTTTTTTTCTCTTCTTCGCTTAGAGAGGCCATGCCATGTTTTGCAATTTTATCAAGGGTTTCATCTATAATTTGTTTAGCCTCTATGCGGACTTCTATTTCCTTTTTCTTTTTTTCGATTCTTCTTTTTTTCATGAACTTCTCAAAGAAGGATGCCCCTGATGATTTAAAGGATTTCTTTTGAAAAAATTTATATAATAGAAAGCCTGCCAATAAACCTCCCAGATGACCTATGTGACTTATGTTCCCACCAGAACCACCTGCCGTTGACAATGTCCCAAAAAATTCCATTAAACCAAAGGCTATAAGAAGGTATTTTATCTTTATGGGAAACAAAAAGTATAGCAACACCTCTCTATTTGGCCATGTGAGCCCATAGGCAAGTAAAAGGCTATATATAGCACCTGAAGCTCCTATGGTTACAGAAAACTCACCTCTGCTTAAGGCAACATAGTAATTCATAAGAGCTATAAATAATCCAGCACCAATACCGGAGAATATATAATATTGCAAAAATTTTCTTTTTCCCCATATGCTTTCAAGATCTCCTCCAAACATCCACAAAGCAAGGAGATTGAAAAATATATGAAACCAGCCACCATGAAGAAACATATAGGTAAAGGGCTGCCATAACATTAGATTTGAAACAAAGCCATTATGGCTTATGCCAAGAAAAACCTCCAACATGTTTGGTTCAAAAAGACCTGCTATCTGCTGAATAATAAATACAGAAAAATTAATTATCATTAAGAGTTTAACCCCTTGTGTGAGAGGTCCTCCAAAACGTATACTTATATTCCTCTGATACATTGCTTGCTCCATTAATCCATTGGGATGATCTATTCTGAAAACTTCATTCGGATTTTGTTAAATTCATCGGCGTTTTTTAGGAATAAATTAAAGAGAGTGGGATCAAACTTCCCAGCCTCGTTTTTCATTATTTCTATAGACTCCTCATGAGAAAAGGCTTCTTTGTATGGCCTTTTCGATGTGAGAGCATCATATACATCAGCAATTGTAACAATGCGCGCAGCAAGAGGTATCTCTTCCCCACTAAGCCCTGTTGGGTATCCCTTTCCGTCCCACCTCTCGTGGTGATAGAGTATAATATCCATAGCCATATTTAAAAAGTAGTCTGCACCCTGCCCTTCTGATGCTTTTTTTAATGCCTCATATCCAATTAAAGTATGTTTTTTCATTATTTCAAATTCCTCTTCAGTGAGATGACCCCGTTTTAGTAGAATGCTATCTGGTATTCCAACTTTTCCTATATCGTGCAGAATTGAGGAATCATATATGTCTCTTATGAATCTGGAATTTATTTCAGGATGATCTCCTTCGTATCTATATAGCTGGAGTAATAGCACAGAATAATTTCTTATTCTTTCAAGATGAGCCCCTGTCTCTGAATCGCGGGCATCTGCAAGGCTGCTAAGGGCAAATATTGTTGTCCTCTGTGTCTTTATAACCTGCTCTGTTCTTTCAAAAACCAGCTGTTCAAGATTTTTTGAATGATTCTCTATTTCTTTCATAAGTTCTGCCCTCTGAACTCCAAGGGCAATCTGACCTGCTATGGATTTTACAAAGGTTATGTGGAAATTCTTAAAAGCTGCTTTTTGAGTGGATACAAAAAATATAATACCCCTTATTTGTTCTTTAATCTTTAAGGAAACTGCAAGTATAGAATTAATCCCATTGCGATAAAATTCCTTAAATATCTCGTGTGCGTCATATTTCTGTATGTGAAGACCCAGATCTGTAATATTACTAAGATCCCTTTCATCTGTTATATACTGATTAAGAGAAAACTGTGATACCAGAAATCTGTCCCCTTTTTGGACTATGCTGTTTAGTATTACATTGGAAAATGCTGCATTTTCTACAGTCAAAAATGTATTTGTTTCATTAAGCAAAGTGAGGATCATGCCATTAAAGGGGATGATCCTTTTCAAAGACATATTGAGCATGGCAAAGATCTCATCAGTATTCTTGCCGCTATTGAGCATTGATATTATCTCATTTATTTTTTCCAGCTCTGCAAGGTGTCTGTCCTTTTCCTCCCTTAGCTTTTTGCTCTCCACAGCTCGTTTTATGGAGTATTCAATAATATCAAAGTCATCAATGGGTTTATATAGAAAGTCATAGGCTCCAGACTTAAGAGCAGCTATTATATCTTCATTTGTGCCATGGCCAGTTAGGACTATTTTGGGTATGTTCGGGAAATCCTTTGACATAGCTGCAAGGAGTTCTCTACCTCCAAGGCGGGGCATCTGTAAATCTGTCATGACAAGATCGTAAGAGAATGTATTGAGCATCTCAAGTGCTGTTTTACCATCTTCAGCTGTATCCACATAAAAGCCGAGGCTTGTTATGTATTTTTTTAATACATTCCTGACCAGCAGATCATCATCTACAACAAGGATACTGTAGTTGTTTGTGTTAATATCCTGATCCATTATATTGTAACCATCTGATTTTATAAGCCTTTAGTTTAGCTATCCTATTATTTTTTAATATAATAAAAATTCAACAAAATCTCAAATCTTCTTAGAGATTATTTTAAAAAATGATTAGATTTTTTATTTTTTTTAATTTGATAATAATACAAAAAGCTAATCAATAATTTGTCTTCTATTTTTAATTCAATATTTTTTTATTGCACTGTAATCTTGTTTTTTTAGATTTTCACCGAAAAGATTAAATATCAGGTATTAACAGGATAATTGAGATGAGTTCACAATACGACATAATCGTTATAGGCGCGGGACATGCAGGATGCGAGGCTGCTCTTGCCTCTGCAAGGATTGGCCTTAAAACACTTCTTCTTACAGGTAACCTTGACACTATTGCTCAGATGAGTTGCAATCCAGCAATAGGTGGTATTGCAAAGGGAAATTTAGTTAGAGAGATCGATGCCTTAGGTGGGGAAATGGCTATTAATATAGATCTTACAGGGATTCATTACAAAATGCTCAATAGAAGCAAAGGGCCTGCTGTCTGGGCTTTGCGTGCTCAGGCAGATAAAAAGGCATATCAGTTCAGGATGAAACAGGTTCTTGAAAACCAGAAAAATTTATATATCATTCAGGATATAGCTGATGAAATTCTTGCAGATTCAGGCCGTGTTGCAGGAGTAAAAACAGCAAGGGGCAATGAGCATTTTGCAAAGGCGGTGATAATATGCACTGGTACTTTTTTAAAGGGGCTTATTCATATAGGAGAATATCAGGAGCGATGTGGACGCCTTGCTGATTTCTCAGCAGAAAAGCTCTCTGACTCTCTAAGGCGTCTTGGGCTTTCTGTGCAGAGACTTAAGACAGGGACGCCCCCAAGGGTCAACAAAGACACAATTGATTTTTCCAAATGTGAGCCTCAGTATCCAGATATCCCCCCTATACCTTTTTCTTATACAACTGAGAAGATAGACCGAGAACAGCTGCCTTGTTGGATTACATATACTGGTGAGGCCACTCATAATATTATAAGGGCTAATTTAAGCAGATCTCCTTTATATGGCGGTAAGATAAAAGGCATTGGCCCAAGATATTGCCCTTCCATAGAAGATAAGGTTGTTCGATTTGCAGATAAAGAGAGGCATCAGCTTTTTCTTGAGCCAGAGGGGATGAATACAAATGAGTATTATATAAATGGTTTTTCGAGTTCTCTGCCAGAGGAAGTTCAGTTGCAGATGATAAAGACTATACCAGGTCTTGAGAATGTCCATGTTATGAGACCAGCTTATGCTGTTGAATATGATTTTGTTCCTCCTGAAGAGATTAAGGCTACATTGGAAACAAAGAAGATAAAAGGCTTATATCATGCAGGTCAGATAAACGGAACATCTGGATATGAAGAGGCTGCAGCTCAGGGATTGATGGCAGCCATAAATGCAGCAGCAGAGATTATAGGACATCCTCCTGTTGTCTTTACAAGATCTGAGGCCTACATTGGGGTTTTAATAGATGATCTTATTACAAAACCTATCACAGAGCCATACAGGATGTTTACCTCAAGAGCAGAGCATAGACTGTTGCTTCGCCAGGATAATGCAGACAGAAGGCTTATGAGGTATGGTAAAAGCATAGGCCTTGTTTCTGAGGATAGATATAGAGCTATGATGGAGAAATATCAGGAGATTGATCAAACTGTAAGCAGGTTTAAGAATCATTATTTAACAATAGATGATAAGATTTTGAATATACTTAAAAAAAGCGATCCAGACATAAATATAAAAGGAAAAATTTCTCTGGATAAACTTCTGAAAAGACCAAAAATAAAAATTGAAGATATTTTTGAGGTATCAGATTTGAGGTGCGATGAAAATCTATCTTCTATTGTTGAGATGGAGATTAAATATGAGGGCTATATACTGCGAGAGATGGAGCGGATACAAAAAATTGAAAAAATGGAAGAAAAGAAAATCCCGGATGATATAGATTATAGCCTCATAAATGGTTTAAAAAGAGAAGCCAGAGAGAAGTTGACAAAATTCAGACCTCAAACAATAGGACAGGCCTCAAGAATATCAGGCGTTGACCCGTCAGATATATCAATCTTTGTAGTTTATCTTGAATCTCAAAATAGAGACAGGTGAGGTTCCACGTGGAACATCTTTTTGATAAATTGAAAAAAAAGGGTTTTTTGGAACAGAAACAAGTTGAGCTCATGAAAAAATATTCAAGTTTGGTCTTTGAAGAAAATCAAAAGTTCAATCTGACTGGTTTTAAAACCATGGAAGAGATTGTCACAGAGCTTGTGATAAGTTCTGTGGATTGTGTTGATTTTTCGAATGTTCCACGTGGAACATCTATTGCTGATATAGGAACTGGTTCGGGAGTGCCTGGTATCCCTCTGGCTATAGCTTATCCAGATCTTGAGTTTTCTCTTGTGGATTCCAATCAAAAAAAGGTTTCTTTTTTAAACATGGTTAAAGATTATCTCAATCTTGTGAATGTAAAAATATACAGAGGCAGAGTTGAAGAGCTTGCAAGGAGTCCTGAGTTTAGAGAGGTTTTTGGGGGTGTTGTCTCAAGGGCTATGGCTGATATTTTTATCTCAACAGAGCTATGTTCTTCCTTTGCTGCTGCTGAGGGTTTTGTGTATCTCTATATAAGTGATGCTCAAAGGGAAAGATTGTTCTCTATGGGTGAGCATCTTGATGAGCTCTCGCTTGAGATTATGTCTCCAGGGGATTCTGGTTGTTTAATTGACTATCAGTCAGGGATCTTGATGAGAAAAAATGGAAGGCTCTCTGATGTCTTTCCTCGAAAAATATCTACCCTTAAAAGGCTGTCTCTTAAATATGAGAAGAGTTGTAATTAGTCTATTTCTTGTACTGTTTACTGGCTGCTCTGGAAGCAGGTCTTTATTTTTGAAAGACAGAAGTCTTATTGTCCCTGGCAAAAGTGCTGAGGGTTTTTTTCTGGGAGATAAGCTGTTGCCTGTTTCTTCTGTGCTGAAGCCTGCAGATGTCATTGGGGAGGAATTAAGGAAGGTTATAAAGGATATTATAAATTCTGATTTTGACCACATTTATTATATTAAGGATTACTCGATTATTTTTTTAAAAGAAGATAGAATAGTTGCTATAGGTGGTCTCCATACAGAGGATAGGGTGACAATTGATGCACAAAAGCTTGCTGATGGGGCTCTGGCCTTTGTTATCGCTTATGGGAATAGGTATTTAAAGATTATCAGAGATAATGAAAATAAAATCTATCTCTATGAGAAGTATGGCATTGCTGTTTTTGATGATCTCTCTGACGATTCAATAGATATGTATATTGTATTCTTTCCAAGGTAATATTTCCTCATTATTTTCTTGCCTTTATAGGTCGATAAGTATATAAACTACTTATAAACTTATCGATTGATTTAAGGATGTGCTATGGCTGATTTAGGTCTTGATTTTGCCAAAAGTGGCGGTATCATTCCTGTTGTGATTCAGGATTATTTTTCTAAGGATGTTTTGATGCTTGGCTATATGAACAGTGAGGCTTTTTATCTTACCCTTGAAACAGGTTTTGTCCATTATTTCAGTAGAAGCAAAAACAGAATATGGAAAAAGGGAGAAACCTCATCTCATGTCCAGGAGGTAAAGGAGATAAGGCTTGATTGTGATAATGATACACTATTGATTAAGGTGATTCAACGGGGCGATGCTGCCTGTCATGAAGGCTATAGGAGCTGTTTTTTTAGGAAGCTTGAGAAAGATGATTGGGTTGTGGATTCTGAGAGAATCTTTAATCCAGAGGATGTTTATAAGGAATAAAAGTATGTCTGATCCCTGCATAAAAAACTGTATGGAATTACCAAGAGGCGGATACCTTGTTAAAACTCCTGCGGGATATGTTCAATTTGGTTCACCTCCAGAGACTATCAAAGATACTATGATCGCAGTTTCAGCTGTTCCTGAGATTTTTGTTCTTCCAGAAAAACTTTTTAACTGGGAAAAGGGCATAAGCATAGCCGAGGTGGAGTTTCCTCTCTATTATAATTATTTTATACAGGGGAAAAGAACAGTAATAATATGCAGAGAGAATCAATTTAAAAATATAAAGGCGGTTATTGAGGAGTCAGTTTTTGGTCCAGAATTTTTTGATATATCAACAGACTATAATAATCATGGAGTAAGCTTTGTCCCTGATATAAAGGCAGAGATGAATTTTTTTAGAAAAGGAAATAAGCTTTTCAATATGTTGCGTTTTGGGATCTTTAAAGATGGCCACTTTAAATACAAGGGCATAAAGATCTCAATTGCAGACTCTGGTGATTATCAGGTATTTTTTAATGATGAATTACTGGCCAGTGTCCCAGGGGAGATTGACTGTAAGATAACCTATAAAATTGGTCAGAGATTAAAAGAACCCTTTACCCCTCCCCTTTTTGGGGTTACCTGTCTTGGCCCAAGTCATGGTTTTGATCCACAGGAAAACACCAGTGGTTTTATTATATGGCTTAATCATCAGGGAATTATGGTAGATCCCCCTGTTAACTCAACAGAATGGCTTGAGGCCTCTAATGTAAGTGCAAAGTTCATAGATAGCATAATACTCACTCATTGCCATGCAGATCACGACGCAGGAACCTTTCAGAAGATTCTTGAGGAGGGTAAAATTACTGTTTATACTACAGAAACTGTTATGAATAGTTTTTTAAGAAAATATTCACTTCTAAGCGGTGTTGCCATTGATTATCTTAAAAAGCTATTCTATTTCCATCCAGTAAAAATCGGCAGCCCTGTATATATAAATGGTGCAAGATTTGATATGTTTTATACACTACATTCAATCCCTACAATTGGATTTAAAATGGAGTTCCAAAACAAGACCTTTGTCTATTCCTCTGATCATAACAATTCACCTCAACTGCATGAGGAGTTGTTTTCAAGTGGGGTTATTTCCAGAGAAAGATATGATGAGTTACGAAATTTTCCATGGCATGCAGATGTGATATATCATGAATCTGGAGTCCCTCCCCTTCACACTCCCATATCTTATCTAAACTCTTTGCCAGAGGAGCTTCAAGATAGAATAGTCATATATCACATAGCAAAGAAGGATTTCCCTGAGAAGACAAATCTTACTCTCGCAAAATTTGGAATGGAGAATACTCTCTATTTTGATACACTCTCTCCAAAATATGAAGAGCCATATCAGATATTGAGCGTCTTCAGTCGAATAGATTTTCTTGAGGATCTCCCTGTAAGAAAGGCTCAGGAGTTTTTAGATATTGTTGAGGTTAAGAAATTTTCAAAGTCGCAAAAGATAATCTCAAAAGGGAGCTATGGGGATGAGTTTCATATAATCTACTCTGGAAATATTATGGTGGATAGTGAAGGTCTTAAAAGTGATAAGATATATGGTCCCTATGATTATTTTGGAGAGGTTGCTATTGTCACTGACAGTATGAGAGCTGCTGATGTTTATGCTGCCACAGATGTTGTGCTCTTTTCTATTAAACGGGATAAGTTCTTAAATTTTATTGCAAATACAGAATTTGAGAAAATTCTTAAAAAGCTTGCTGTTATAAGAAGCCCTGAGACATGGAATTTGTTTTTATCAAATCCTTCTTTTAGAAGCTGCACATCTGGTCAAAAGACATGGCTTGAATCGATCTTCAGGGATTATGGGGAAATTGACTGTGGAACTATAATAGAACAGGGCTCCCCTATTCAATCAATTTATATTATTCGCAGTGGAGAGGTGGATCTGCAAGAGGATGGTAAGGTTATTCATACTCTTACAAAGGGTTGCTTTGTTGGGGAGATAGAAAAGCTATATGAAGATAATATCTCCTCTTTTTCTTATACAGTGAAAAATCCCACTGAGCTTTTTGAAATAAAGGCTGATGATATGAAATATTTTCTTGATAAAAATCCTGGGCTTATCATGAAATTAAAATATAATTTCATGAGACAGAGACCTTAGATGATAAGTAAAATTTCTATAAACTTTAGGCCGGATGATGTAGATGCTATCCCTGTTATTGAGAAGATAATTAGCCATTGTCAGAGATATCCCATAGATGTTTTTTTGCCTGATTATAAAATTTTAAAGGAAAGAGGATATTCTTCTTTTATAGATGAGGATTCTTTTTTTTCTCCTGATCTTGCAATTGCCATTGGAGGGGATGGGACCTTTTTAAAAGCAGCAAGACTCTTTTCAAATAAAGGTTGCCCCATAGTTGGGATAAACAGGGGCAAACTGGGATTTCTCACTGAGTTTAATCCAGATGAATTTGAACTATATTTTCAAGATATTATTATGGGCAATTATCTGATCTCAGAGAGAACGGTCATGGAGGCAATTCATAAAAATAATTCCTGTGACTCCCTTATTTTTTTTAATGATGCTGTTATAACTAAAGGCGCTTTTTCACGAGCTGTTGAAATTGAGATTTCTGTTGATGATCTCTTTTTGACAAAGTATAGTGGAGATGGGCTTATAATAGCAACAGCAACAGGCTCAACTGCTTATTCCCTTTCTGCAGGTGGCCCTGTTGTTGCGCCCTTTGATAATGAGGTAATTGTTTTGAATCCAGTTTGTCCTCATTCCCTTTCTCTCAGGCCTCTTATACTTCCTGCAAAATCCCTTATTAAGGCAAGGGTGATTTCCAATATCACAAATTTATTATTGACAATTGATGGCCAGGAGGCTATCAGATTTTCAGGTGGGGATGAAATTCTCTTCAGGCTTTCTGATAAAAAGATGAAAATAATTCTTCATCCAAAGAAAAATTACTATGCAATCCTCAGAGAAAAGCTCAATTGGGGGTAATAGAGGTTGCTTTAAGATTTTAAAGCCTTTTCTTAAATAGGTAGAAATATGCTGCTTGAACTGAGAATAAAAAATTTTGTTATAATTGACTCCCTTAATATAAGCTTCACAAAAGGGCTTAACATCCTCTCTGGTGAAACTGGGGCTGGTAAGTCTATTCTTATTGATGCTCTCTCTGGAGTTCTGGGTGAGAAGCTTTCCACTGATATGATACGGACTGGATTTGATAAGGCTGCCCTTGAGGCTGTTTTTGATATATCAAGCCTTGGACCTGTTCAGAGTATTCTCCAGGATTCAGGAATAGATATTGAGGATGATCAATTAATTCTCAGAAGAGAAATTTTTGCAAATGGCAAGGGAAGATGCTTTGCAAATTCTGTCCAGATAACAGTTGCTAAGCTCAAAGAGATTGCTGATTCTCTGGTGGATATTCATGGGCAAAATGAGCACCAGACTATTATAAACATTGCAAGACACAGAGAACTCTTAGATAGCTTTGGCAATCTTCAAAATGATGTAGCAAAGGTCAAAGATGTTTATGATAGGCTTTATAATATACGAAATAAATTAAACTCCTTTGAGATTGATGAAAGAGAAAAGGCAAGACGAATTGAATTCAACTCCTTTGCAATAAAAGAGATAGAAAGTGCCTCCCTTAAACCCGGGGAAGAGGAAGAGCTTAAAAATGAATCCAATCTCCTTGCAAATGCTGAAAAGATTTTTAAAGAGGTAAATGAGGCATCACAATGGCTTTCTGGAGAAGGAGGAGCAATTCAATCTCTCAAAAAAGCTGAAATCTCTTTGTCTAAGATAGCAGATATTGATCCTAATGTCTCATCTCTTCTTGATAAAATCAGGGAAGCACTTTACTCCCTTGAGGATTCTTCCAGTGAAATTAAGTCCTATAAGAGAAATATTGATTTTTCTCCAGAGAGGATAAATGAGGTTGAATCAAGACTCAATCTTATACAGGGACTTAAAAAGAAATATGGCAACACAATTGAAGAGATTTTGCAATATGCAGAGAAGGCCAAAAGTGAAATTGAGGCTATAAACTCAAGCGATGAAGAAATAGAAAGCTTAAAAGTTGCCGAAAAGAAAACAGTAAAGGAAGCAAAGGAACTGGCACTGGCTTTATCAGAAAAGCGTAAGGCTGCAGCTGCCAGATTGGAAGAGCTGGTGATGAATGAGCTCAAGGATTTAGGGATGGCTGGTGCTGTTTTTAAGATTTCTATTAAAAGGGAAGTCTCACCAGATGGGGACATAGAAAATGAGAATAATAGGTATGTATTGTATCCCCATGGAATGGATAGGGTTGAGTTTATGCTCTCTGCCAATGAAGGCGAGGATTTGCGTCAACTGAGAAAAGTTGCATCAGGTGGTGAGATGTCCCGAATAATGCTGGCAATAAAGAATGTTATACAGGCAGCAGATATAGTGGACACTTTAATCTTCGACGAGGTTGATGCTGGCATAAGCGGTAAGACTGCAGAGATCGTTGGTAGGAAGCTGAAAAATCTCTCAAAGAACAGACAGGTCTTGCTCATCACTCACCTTCCCCAGATTGCAGCAATGTCTGATACTCATTTTCTTGTTCAGAAAGGCAAAGCAGATGGCAGAGTTACCACTGTTGTTAAGCAATTGCCTCCTAAGGATAAAATAAGAGAGGTGGCAAGGATGCTTGCTGGAGAAGAAATAACAGAGCTGTCCATAAAACATGCAGAAGAAATGATTGAAAAGGCTTTGCACTATTGATGAAAAAAGACATAATCAACCTGACAGAAATACTCTCTCTGATAACAGAGGAAATAATAAAATCAACTGATGAATTTAAAGGCTATGACTGCAATCAGATCTTGATAAGTGCTGCATCAAATAGAGCAGGTAGTAGAGGTGTGACATACGGCAAGCTACAGCCGTTAAAATTTGAAAACGGGAATTCATTAATAAAGCATAAAGGAAGGCTTTATGCAATGCCAAAGCTAATATATAATAACCATGAGATAAAATATATTATTTACTATTACTTCCCTAAATTTTTTGATCTTCCAGCAAAAGAAAAGATAAATGTAATGTTTCATGAGTTATATCATATTAGCCCTGATTTCAATGGAGACATAAGGCGGATGGGTAAATTCAAAAAAGCCCATGGTCATTCAAAGAAATTTTTTGAAGATCAGTATATATATATGGCAGATAGCTTTTATCAAAAGTTTCAAAGCAGCATATATAACAATTTTCTTGAGATGACATCAGAGGACTTGCTGAAGGTTTATAAAAAAGTTACCTATACAAAAATAAGAACCATAAAACCTATCTTAGTCAAATAGATCAAAATACATAATCACCTGTTATTTTGCCATCATAGTCATTTACCTCAAAGTCTGTGATTTTTCCATAAAACATTATTCCCTTTGGGTTTTGAATTAGGGCGCTGATATAGGCTGATATTATCTTGTCATCGTCACAATCAATGAGAAGGCGCACTGTCCCATTGTTTAAATTTGTAGCAGATCCCTTAAGGCCAAAGATCCTTGCGTATCTGGCAGTATAACCTCTGCACCCTACCCCTTGCACTATTCCTTTGAGAATTATTTTTTTTGCCATAAACCTTTGCCTTGACATAAATAGTAATGTATATTGCTTTGAATTAAATATTTTTTAACTTCTTGATTTTATTATATATCTATGACTGATAATAAAAAATTTTTTATAAAAACTGCTGATGGATCTTCAACTCTTTTTTCTCAAGAGTATGGTGAAGCCATGCATTCTGACTCTGGTGCCTATGAAGAAGCCCTGCTAAAGCATATATATCCATCAAAAATTTTGGAAAGCAGCCATGACTCTCTCAATGTTCTTGATATAGGATTTGGCCTTGGATATAATATACTGGCACTGGTCAGTGAGGCAAAAAATCGAAATTTAAAAAAAAATATAAATATCATATCCCTTGAAAAAGAAAGGGAACTGCTTCCATTTATGGAAGAAATTTTCTTTAATGATTACAGAGATGAAATTTATTTTTTTATAAAACAAGCATATTCCCAGGGTTTTATAAAAGAGGATGGCTTCTCTATAAAAATACTCTTTGGAGATGGCAGAGAATCTCTTGATAAAATAAAAGGCATAAGCTTTGATGCTATTTTTCAAGATCCCTATTCTCCATCGAAAAATCCTGAGATGTGGAGCCTTCATTACTTTAAGAGGCTATTTACTCTTCTTGATGATACTGGGATTCTTACAACTTATTCCAGTGCACTGCATGTTAGGCGCGCCATGCTTGAGGCTGGTTTTATTATAGGAAAAGGGCCTTCTGTTGGGAAAAAGAGAGAAGGAACTCTGGCTGGGAAGAATCCTCTTTTTGAGCCTCTCTCACAGGTTGAAATTGAAGAGATTTTTTCTTCATCAAAATCAGAGGTTTATCTTGATCCTGATTTTACCTTCTCCAGGGAAAGTATTTTAGAAGATAGAAGAGAAAGAGTAAGACTTAGAAGGATTTAGATTATATCATCCAGTTCCTTAAGTATTGATTCGTTTTCTGGGGATTTTTTTTCTTCAGCAGACTTTTCTTCTAAAAATTCACCTGAGCCTGTTAAATCTCCTCCCGGGCTTAATCTGTAAGAGAGAGCCATGGCATATTTGTATGCAATCTGTATTGCTTCATAGATTTTTTTGTTTTTTAGCTTTTTATCGCCTTCAATCTGTTCATATATCTCAATTATGTCTTGAGGATTATTTATAAATCTTTGATTTGTATTCATGTCCTCAACAAGCTCAGATAGAACAGATTGGACGTTTTCCATAAAGCTTTGAATTACATTTCTACACATAAGTCCAAGTTCATTTTTTCTCTTTGTTACTTCATCAACTCGTTTGGTATAAGTTATATATTGTTCGTTGCTTATGGGCCTGCTGCTTTTTATTTTAATATAACTTCCATAGGCATCATAATAAGTCATAAAGGCCTCATGGCACTTCCTCATGCGTTCAAAAAGGTTCTGTAGTTTTTCTTTATAATTGGATTTTCCATGAGAGTCAAAGTCTATGTTGAATTTTATCTGATTTGTTGTGAGGATTATTGAGTATTCACTTTCAAACTCAAGGAACAAGAGATAGGTCAGTAGAGTTTTATCGTTTTCCTGTATAAGCTCAAATCTATTTTTCTTATCATAAAGGCTACGGAGGGTATTAAAATCAAGCTTATACATTAATTTTAGTCCCTCTTTGAGATTCTTATCCTCTTCGCTCTCCTGAGAGCTTTCTTGAGTTATTTCTTCTTTGCTGTATATATCCTCCATGGAGGTAGAAAGTGAAGACCTTTCATAATTGCTGCTGTATCCTTTTTTTCTGGCATCTGGCTTTTCTGCAGGTATTATTTCAAGAAGCTCCTCAATCTTTCTATCGTTTTCCAGAAATAACACACCATGGTAATGGCAGAATAAGGTATGCAATTTTGGGAAGAGATCGTCAAATATTATAAAGAGGGAGTTGCGGAGATCTTTTTTCTTAATAGTCTTAAGCTCTCTGGTATTAGCTATCTCGCCATAGTAATCTATAGATTTTTCAAAGGCATTTAAAAGTGTGTTCTCATAGGGTTTGAGTATAAATAGTGACCTGAATAGCCTCGTAAGCGGCTCTCGGATTTCACTCACTCCATGGGGCGACTCAGGTGAGATTATGAAATTCTCTGTAATTTCGTCAAAGAGCATTGGATCAAAAATATCACCAGCAATATCGATTAAAGCATAATATAGTGGCGATATTTTATCAAGCCTTCCTATAATCCTATTTCCCAGTGATGGATCTTTTTTAAATAGAGCCAGATAGGCCATCTGCAATTCCATTAGTGATGTTTTATAAGGGCCGCTGAGTTTTTTCAAAAAACTTTTATGGAAGAAGAGAGTGTTAAATCCAGTTACTCTCATTAGTCTGAGTTTCATGCGGATAATGAATTTATTGAAAGGGGGATCTTCTTGCAATCTCGGAGCAGTCTTTTTAATTGGACTTAAATTTGCTTTTTTCTCATTAAGTTCTGTAGCCCCTTTGGGTTGACTTTTTGCTTTATGATGCTCATCCAGTCTTCTCTGGTGTTCCTTTTGTTTTTCTCTGTCAATCATGAGGCTGCGTCTTTTTTCTCTTTCAGAGATTACCTTGCCACCTGCATCTGTAAACTTTTTAAAAAGCTCTTTGCGTTGCGCCTCATCAATCTCATTTAATCTAAGCTTGGCTTTTATCTTGTCAATATCGTTCTCTTTCATAGCAACCTGCTTTTAAATAAACTATCTGGGCAAATAAAATAAATTATTAAGGAATAGAAAAAATAATAGCATAAATTAAAAATGTTAGCTATTATTAAATATGAATAAATTATAAAATGAGTCAATTATTTTATTGTTGCTAAAATCGGTATAAGTTATTTAATTATTCTACAATAGATATATTGATTCTTTAGAGGTCTAACAAATATATGAATAAAATTGGTATAATTGGTGCAGGTATAATGGGTACAGATCTTGCCCATATTACAGCAGAGGCAGGCTTTTCTGTAAAGCTCTATGACATTAAAACAGAAAAGTCTGTAGCAGCAAAGGAATTTATAGCTACAAGATTAGATGGCTATATAGCAAAAAATCGTAGAACACACTCTGATAAAGAAAAAATTTTAAATAATATAAAGGTTGTAGATAATTTTGAGGATCTCGCAGATAGCGATATTTTTTTGGAAGCTGTTTTTGAGGATCTCTCTCTTAAACAGGAGATTTTTCAGAGGTTAGATAGGATTTCCTCGGCAGGAACTGTTCTTGCTTCTATAACCTCATCAATTTCTATCACAGAAATTGCATCTGCCACTTCAAAGCCAGAATCTGTTATTGGACTTCATTTTTTAAATCCAGCGAGGGTTATGGGGCTTGTGGAAATAGTCCCTGGTTTTTGCACAACAGTAGAAACTATTGAGATGGCTAAGGCTTTTGTAAAAAAATTAAAAAAGGATTTTATTGAGGCAAAGGATTATCCTGGATTTTATCTTAACAGAATTTTGTATCCTATGATAAATGAAGCTGCATTCTTGCTTTATGAGGGAGGTGCAAAGCCTGAGGTAATTGACAAGGCCATGAAAAAGGGTTTAAATATTCCAATGGGACCTCTTGAAATAGCAGATATGGTTGGCCTTGATGTTATATTGAAAATAGGTGAGGAGATGTTTAGAGGGTATGCTGATTTTAAATATAGGCCATGCCCTTTATTGAGAAAGTATGTGGCCTCTGGCTATCTGGGGAGAAAAGCAGGTCGTGGATTTTATATTTACTAAAACTAAGCTAAAAATTTTTAGCTTCTTCATATTTTTATTTCTGAGCTCTGTGATTTTTGCCTCTCAGTTTGAGGAATTGGATAAGCCTCCTGAGGGAGCCTATAAGGGACAGATGATACTGGGCGGCTTTTTCTCCTTTGGATACCCCTATGGCGATGCTATAGATGCTGAGAATGATTTTGTAAAAGAAAATACTTATACCTTCACTGATATACAGATAACAAAGGAACTACTCCTGACTCACCTGTATTATGATTTTGGTATATTTTTTGAATATATGCCCTTTGATTATGTAGGTGTTAAAAGCAAGTTAAGGAGAAGCGTTTTTGTTCAAAGAAGTGCCTTTGGCTCAAATTATCAAAACTGGAATGGCGATCTTTATAGCAATTATTCTCTTTCTATGGGGCCATCTTTTCATTTTACAAATAGAAAGCAGTGGGACGTAATATTTACACCAGCCATAGGTTATGGAATTGGGAAGTATGAGGCTATGCCTGTGGCTTCTCAATTGGATATTGCATACACAGGGGGTAGTAGAAAGAGAAATGTCAATAGTCTCTTTTATGAGCTTGAACTGGCACTGGCTGTTTATTTTAGTGGCGGATTTTATATGTCGATGGGAGCGCAGTGGAGTTACTTTACCATGGGGTTTTCTCCAACATTTGATATAAGCCAGACGGTAAATGGTAATTCTTATGAGTATATGGAAGGTAAAAGCTCATCCTCTCTTCAGAGTATAAGCGTCACAATATCTGCGGGATATGCCTTCCTCAATTAGCTCCTATTGTATTATCCCCTCTCTAACAAAGAGCTGTGCAATGAGGTAATCACTCATGGATGTTATCTTTAAATTGAAAGTAGACCCGGGAACTTCTTTTACCTTTAAGCCATTTAAAAGCACAAGGGATACGTCATCAGTAACAATCTGCCTATCTTTGAGAAGTCTATATGAGTCATGAGCCTCTTTTATTATTTTGTAAAAAAAAGCCTGAGGGGTCTGTGCGCATCTGAATTTATCCCTCGGAGGGACTTCTGTTATAAAACCGTTGTTCCATAGAGCAATAGTATCTGATGGAGGGGTATACAAAGCAGCAGAACCATAGTCACAAACTGCTTTTATTAGCTCTTTGATTTTTTCCTTCGTCACAAAAGGCCTTGCAGCATCATGTATCAAAACTATATCATCATCTGAAAATTTTTGTGATGTGAGCCCATTGAAAACTGAATCATACCTTTCTTTTCCCCCTTCGATAAAAGAAGATATTTTTGGGAATAGTTTATATGGTAGAGCCTCTTTGATTTGAGCCATTGAGTTTTTTTCAGAGACAATTATTATGTTATCTATTTCTTCCATGGAGTGAAATCTCTCCACAGACCATCTTATTATAGGCTTATCCCCAAGGGGCAATAGCTGCTTTGGTATATCTGCTCCAAGTCTTGTTCCTTTGCCTCCGGCCAGAATAATGCTATGGATCATAGGTCTCCCTTGTTCCTTGATTTTATTGATAACAGTATGGGAGAGATGTTTTTCTGTAAATAAAAATAAGCCTTGATTTTTAATAATATTTTCTTGAAAAAATAAAGTCTCTGTGCTTAATAATGCCTAAAAAATTTTTTAGAGGGGACAATGTCAGAAAGAAAAAAGCCATTGATCGTTTTTACAAAGTATAGCCCTTATTTTGTTGTGGATATGGAAAAACTGGAGGATAGCAAGGGCAATGAGCTGCCTCTTAAGCCTGTAACAGCTCTTTGCAGATGTGGGCATTCAATGGGTAAGCCTTACTGCGATGGAACTCATTCAAGATATGGTATAGATGGCTCAAAGAGCGAGGAAAGAGTTCCATACAAATGGAAGGATTATTGGGGAGAAAAAATAACTGTTCATTATAATGCAGGTGTCTGTTCCCACGATGGGAGTTGTGTTAAAGGTCTGTCTTCTGTCTTTAATATAAATAAAAGACCCTGGATTAATCCTGACAAGGCTTCGCCTGAAGAGATCATTGAAGTTATAAAAAGGTGTCCATCTGGAGCTTTAGCTTATTCAATAGATGGGGTTAGATATAGTGATTTTTATAATGGAGAGCCAAAGATAAAAATGGCAAGAAAAGGTCCTCTGGAAATTTATGGGGGAGTTATTTTGAAGGATGATGAAGGCTCTGTGCCAGAAACTTTAGATCATTATACTCTCTGTAGATGTGGCCATTCAAAAAATAAGCCCTTTTGTGATGGAAATCATCTGAGGAATAAATTCATAGATGCATGAGAGATATTTAATAGAAGCAAGTAATCTTTCCAGAAGATTTGGGAAATCTCGAATCTTTCGAGGTATTTCTTTTTCTGTGGAAAGTGGGGAGTGTTTTTTTATAACAGGACCAAATGGATCAGGGAAATCCACTCTTGTTCAGATTATTGCAGGCCTGCAAAAGCCTTCAGAGGGAAAGCTTGCAATAAAATTAAATGGTAAAGAGATTTTAGAATCCCTTTGGAGACATATTGGCTTTGCAAGCCCTGCTATGAATTTATATGAAAGGTTAACTGTTTATGAAAATGCATCCTTTGCTTTTAGAGGAAAGGATAAGTCTTTGATAAATCATTATATATCTCTTTTTGGTCTTGGCAAGCATAAAGACAAAGAAGCCAGAATTCTTTCCTCCGGGCTAAGGCAAAGGTTAAGGCTTATAACTGCAATGATTAATTCTCCTGGAATAGTTCTCCTTGATGAACCTGGTTCAAATCTCGATGTAGAAGGGAAAGATGTTCTTTTTAGGGAAATCGAAAAAATAAAAAAAGAGAGCCTTGTTATAATTGCCTCAAATGATCCGGAGGAGCTTAAACTTTGTCATAAGGGGATTGATCTTGCAAAACAGAATAGTTAAACTACTGAAAAAAGATTTTTATATAGAATTCAGAAGCAGAGCATCCATAAATATAAGCCTTGCATTTGCAGGAATAACAACTCTTTCTGTAAGCCTCACCTCTGCTACTATGAATCTCCCCTTTAGGGTGCACTCAATTTTGATTTGGGTAATTATTTTTTTTAGTGCAATGAATAGCCTATCTCATATATTCATAAGAGAGGAGGAAGAGGGGACTTCTATTTTTTTATCAATTCATTCTGAAGCGGAAGAAATATATATTGCAAAATTGCTTTTTAATTTTATACTTTTTATAGTTATCACAGTTGTAGTTACTCCACTCTATCTCTTCTTTATGCAGATATGGCCAGAGAATTTTATATTTTTTGCTTCCTCTGTTTTTTGTGGATCAACAGCCCTATCTTCTATAACCACAACTCTCGGAGCCATTGTTGCAAAAACTTCAATGAGATCATCTCTTTTTACAGTTATTTCTTTCCCTTTGACTATCCCTGTTTTATGGATCTCAATAAATCTTACGGCATCTTCTCTTGAAGGTGGATCAGTTGATTTATTGAATCTGCTTTTTTTACTTGCTTTCTCAGGGGTGATTGTGTCATTCTCTTATCTCTTGTTTAAATTTATATGGATGGAGCAGTAGCATGTTTTTATATAGGCTAGTGTATGTTTTAATGCCTATAGGCATATTTCTTTCACTTTTATGGGTTCCTCCTGCAAATATCTTGGGCGATGCAAGCAGAATTCTTTATTTCCATGTTCCTGTGGCATGGGTTTCCTTTCTTGCTTTTCTTGTAGCTGGTTTACACTCCATAGCTCTTTTGATAAAAAAAAGTGAAATTTTGTATCGAGAGGCAATGGCCTATAACTCTGCAGCAATAGGGATGGTTTTTACAGTTCTTACTGTCATTACAGGATCAATTTGGGCAAAGGTCAGTTGGGGTCACTTTTGGAATTGGGATCCACGGGAGACCTCTATAGTTATACTTATGCTTATATATATTGCATATTTTAGCTTGTTTTCTGCTTTAAAGTCAAATCCAAATAGGTGGGGCATAAGCTCTGTTTATCTTATTATATCGATGATAATAGCTCCCTTTTTGATATTCATTGTCCCTCGAGTCTACCCTTCCCTTCATCCTGATACTATAATAAATCAGGATAAGAAAATTCATCTTGAGGCCTCAATGAGGATAACTTTATTTTTTTTAGTTGTAACTTTTACACTTCTTTATGGCTATATATATAAAATAACCAATAAGTTGAGCCTTATAATAATAAAATTGCGGAGTTCCCATGATATCTAATCCCCTGTTTTTTGTTTTTATTGTTGTCCTCATTATATGGATTGGTATAGCGCTTCTGCTGTTTCGTATTGATAGAAAGATCTCCCTTGTAGAAAAAGAGGTATCAGAGGCTTTAGATGAAAAGTAAAAGAATTATTGTATTTGTAGTTGCTGTTATTCTTCTTGTTTTATCTGTAGTCTTACTCAGTGATGATTTGTTTTCACCTTATGTCTCTTTTGCCTATGCTCAGGCCAATCCAGATAAATATGTCCAGGTAATGGGCAATCTTGATAAAACACAAATTTCTCATCAGGAGAAAGGCTTTTCTTTTATAATAAAAGATGAAGCTGGAGCTTATCTTAAGGTTTTTTATGAAGGGGCTAAGCCTCTAAATTTTGAACACTCTGAACAGGTGGTTGTCCTTGGAAAATTTTCAAAAGATAATAGTATCTTTCTTGCAGATAAATTGCTGGTAAAGTGCCCTTCAAAATATACTAAGGAGAAAGTTAAATGAGCCAATTTTTGCTTAATGGAGGCAATATTCTTCTTGCAACAGCTTTTATGCTTTCTGTTGCTGCATCAATATTTTTATTTAGAGGCAAAGATGGAAATTCTCTTCAGTTAAATGCAGCTAAAAAAATTTATTATATTTCTGCAATTTTTATCTTAATTGCCCTTGTGCATCTCCTTATAGCTATTCTCTCTGATGATTTCAGATTTTTATATGTATATAGCAACAGTGAAAGAGCTATGCCTTTATTATATAAAATAGCAGCCCTATGGGCAGGTAATGAAGGGAGCTTTTTAGTCTGGCTTGCCATGATGAGTTTCTTTGGTATTTTCATAGCCAGAGAAAAAGATGATTTTGACTATGTTGTATTTTTTACCATCCTCATAGCTCAGATTTTTATACTCCTTGTTTTATTTTTTAAAAATCCATTTACCTATATATGGAATGCCTTCCCTGGCGAGATAGGAATTGGTCAGGCTCCTCCCGATGGTTCTGGCATGAATCCACTATTGATGGATCCATGGATGGTTGCCCATCCCCCTGTTCTATTTGTAGGTTATGCCTCTTCTGTTGTTATATGTGGGTATGCTCTTTCTGCACTTGTGAAAGGAGAGTATGATTTATGGATTAAGAAATCATACACATGGCTAATTGTAAGTTCTCTTTTTCTTGGGGCAGGTATTTTTATGGGAGGATATTGGGCCTATAAGGTTCTTGGATGGGGTGGTTACTGGGGATGGGATCCGGTGGAGAATTCGTCCCTTGTCCCATGGCTTATATCCATAGCATTGATTCATGGTTTTATTCTTCAGAGAAAGAGAGGCATGCTGAAAAAAGCAAATCTTGTTTTAGCCGTATCTTACTTTATATTGGTAATATATAGTACATTTTTAACCAGAAGTGGGATCTTATCTGATTTCTCTGTCCACTCCTTTGGGAAAACAGATCTGCCCTACTATCTTGATTCTGCTTTTTATATTCTGGCAGGTATAGCTATACTTATTGTTGTGTCTTCATATTTATTTATAAAGAGGTTTAAGGAAATAAAGAGCACGCAAGGATCAGAAAAGATTATAAGCTATGACACAATTCTTGCCTATGCTGTTATGACTCTTGTGCTATTTGCTGCAATTGTTCTTGTAGGCACATCTATGCCTATTCTCTCTGGTATATTGTCCCAGAAAATTGCTGTAACAGAAAAGTTTTACAATAGAATTTCTGTTCCCCTGGGCTTAATGATAGCCATTCTTATTGCAATCTCTGTAATTATAAAAAAATCTCTAAGCTACATTGAAATTGCAATTTTTGGCATCATATCAATTATATTAGCGGTGATAATAAATCTCATTTATCATTTTGATATTCAGGCTTTTATTTTTACATCCTTTCCTGTTTTCATACTCCTGTGTGCAGCAAGGGATCTTCAAAGGAGAGTAAAAGCATCTTCAGTAGCTTTCTTCTTGATCCATGGAGGAATTGCTGTTTTTCTTGTAGGAGTTGCTCTCTCATCATCTTTTTCTTATAGTGAGACAAAGAAAATTCAGATAAATGAAAAGGCTGAGGTTGAAGCATTTACAATTACTCTAAGGGGATTTACAGATTCCATCAAGTCCACTGTAGATATCCTTGTGGGAGCCAATGGCAAAGAAAGGCCAGCGTCTCTGTATTATTATATTGATCATAAAACTGAATCTCTTTATAGAGAGCCTCTGATTATCTCTAAATTTACAGGGGACATCTACATTGTCCCAGAGCAGTATAATTTTGAGACTGAAAGGTATACAACAGCAATATTGAAAGCTGGTGATTCTCAGATTATAGGAGGCTTGCCAGTTAAATTCAATGGGTTCATTACAAACAATATGGGGACACAGGGGATGGTTCTTCGAGCTGACTTACTTATTGCAGGGATGAAGTACTTTCCTGGAATAAGATTTAAGGGAGAAGAAAGAGAATATATCACGCAAAATATAAAAGGAGATAGAATTGTGAGGCTTGAGGCAATTGATGCATCCTCATCCTCTGTAAAGATATACATATCTCCAGAGAAAAATGCAGTTATCCCTCCTGATTCGGCAATTTTTGAAATATCATTCAAAAAATTTATCTGGATAGTATGGCTTGGGACTTTGATGATTATTGCAGGATTTATATTGTCTTTCCCTCTGTTGCAAAAGGTTACATGGAGTAGAAACTAATAATCAGACTCAAAGCTTAGCAATGATTTTTTTATATCCACTCCTCCAGTGTAATTGCCCAATGAGCCATTGCTTTTTATAACCCTATGGCAGGGGATTATTATCGGGAATTTATTCTTTGCCATAGTGTTGCCAATAAATCTTGCAGCACCATGAAACCCACAATTTGCTGCAAGATCCCCATAGGAAATTGTTTCTCCATATTGAATTTTTAAAAGCTCAAGGTAGACTTTCAATTCCTTTTTTGTGTAAGTAGACATGTTTAGAGTAATAAGAGGTAGTGAAGGAATTCCCTGGGCAAGTAACTCCTGCTCTTTGTACTTGAAGATTATGTTGAGAGAGGGATTTTCCCCAGAAAAATATAATTTAAAATATTCATCAAGCACCTGGGCAGCAGGTGAATGTTTTTGTGTTTTTACACTTTTATGTTCATGGCAAAAATTAATACCCTCACAAAGATTATCACTGCTAAATTCTGCACAGATACTGATAGAGCCATAATTAAAAAAATAAATATCATGAGCTTTCATTTTTCTTTCATTTTATTTTTATTAAAGATCTCTCGAACTATTATTTCATCTTGTTTTATTCCCTCAATAAGAGCCGAGGGGCTATCAAATTTTTGTTCATCTCTGATTCTTTTAAAAAATAGAATAGTAATATCCCTACCATAGAGGTCTCCGCTAAAATCAAGGATATGAACCTCAATTGATTTTTCAGTGGAATTGAAAGTTGGATTTTTGCCAATGTTAAGCATGGCATGTTTTAGCTCTCCGCCTGGTAGCTTGACTTGAACAGCATAAACTCCATCTGGCGGTAATATCTTAGAGGGATTGTCTATCTTTAGATTCGCTGTGGGGAAACCAAGTAAAGCCCCTCCCCTGCCCGCACCCTTAATAACCCTTCCGGAGATTGAGTAATTTCTGCCAAGGAGAAGTGAAACCTGTTCCATATTAGCCTTTTGAATCTCACTTCTCACTCTTGTAGAAGATATAATCTCGCCATTTATAGATTCTTCCATAACTCGAGTAATCACAACACCTGTTTGAGATGATAGATGAAGTAGATAGTCTACATTGCCCTTTCTATCTTTCCCAAAGGCATGGTCATAGCCTATGACAATCTCTTTTACTCTAAGTTTTTTTATTAAAAGTTCATTATAAAATTCATCAGCTGTAAGCTCTGAGAATTCTTTTGTAAAATTCATTAAGATCAAGTTATCAACGCCTAAATTGCTTATAGCCTCTTGCTTTTCCTCAAACGTTGTGATTAGTTCATTGATAGAGCCAGGTTTTAGAATAGATCTTGGGTGATTTTTGAATGTAAGGACAAAGGACTCCCCTCCACGGAGTTTGCTGTTTTTCACTGCTGTTTCAATTATCTTCCTGTGACCGAGATGAACTCCGTCAAAATTACCTATGGTAATCACAGGATTCTTAAAATCGCCCTGGTTCTCAGGTATGTTATCAAATATCTTCATGGCATTACTTACAAGTGTATATCTGTTGTCATTTGAATAATGGTAGCAATCTTTTCAAGGTTTTTTTAAAACAATAAGCATCTCTATAGAAAAATCTTTAAAAATAAGTTTTGACATTGCTGGAGAAAACTTTTAAATATATTAAAGGAGCACTCCATGGGAAGAATTATATCAGTAATTTTGTTTTTGGCAGTATTTGCTCATGCATTATATGGAGAAGAACCATATGTCTATAATATAACTGAAAAGGCAAAGGCCTCTATATATTCAAAAGGGGATGTTTTGCTATGCTCTGGCGGAGATATGGCAGGAGATATGAATAACAAGGCAGCTTCTTTGATGCTTGAAGGTAAATGGGAGGAAGCATCCCTTTTGCTTGAAAGAGGACTTGAGCAGGAGCCTTTATTTTTTCCCTTCAGATATAATCTTGGTCTGTGTTATATATATCTCAATAAACTTGATCAGGCCATGGTAAATTTTCAGAAATGTCAGTATCTTGTGCCAGAGTATTACAAGATATACCTTCAAATTGGCTATGTCTATTTAAGAAAAAACAATGAAAATGAAGCAATACAGTATTACAGAAAGGCCTTAAAACTTCATCCACGAGATTTAAATACCTATGTTTTAATGGGTGATATACATCTAAGGAGAAGGCAGTTGAATTTAGCAAGGAAGTATTATGAAAAGGCATTATCTCAAAATCCAAAATTTCAAAATGGAATTCTTGGTTTGGCAAAAATCCATTTTATAAATGAAGAGTATTTAAAGGCTATAAACCTATTAAAATCAGTAGATCTAAGCGGGGATTATGATAAATCCTTTCACTATTATTATGCAGAGTCCGCTTTTAAAATGAGAGACTACCAGACAGCAGCCAGAGAATATGAGGCTCTATTGCAATTTAAAAATGACAGGTTTTTTCTTGAGAATTCTATTTTGCTTATAAAGCACAAGCTTGAGTTATCATTGCGTTTTACTGAGAGATAGCCCCTTTATTTAATCTGTATTTTGGAAATTTCAATTCTAAGTGTATTGTAAAGATTTCTAAGCATTTGTCTAATATTTTTATTCAACTCCCTATCGGTTGATCTTTTGTTTATAAAGGTTTCAATTTCGTCTAATTGCTCCTTAATCTTCAATGAGATGTTTTCAAGCTCAGCAGCAATTGCCACAGATGTAGAAGATCTATTTGCAGTTTGCAGGAGTTTGAGGCGTTCTTCAAGATTCCTTTGATATTCCTTTTCTCTTTCTAATTCCTCCTCAATGGACATGAGTATTTCATCAGCTATTTCGTCAAAGTTGATTAGAGATTCAAATTCAAAATAATTTCTATCTGTAATGTCCTGTGAGTATAGAAAATCAGGGATTTCTGAAAAGGAAAAATCCTTAGAGACAATCTCAAGGGTTTGGGAGTCTGCTACAATAGATGAATTCAAAACTTCAAGCTCTGATCTTTTAAAGCGGCCTAAATAAATATCATCAAATTCTTCACCTTTTACTAAAAATTCATCTGTGAATAAATTTATTACTGGCTCAAGTCTATGCCTTTCAGGAACAGAACTATTGTATTTTTGGAAGTTTTCAACTATTGACAGGGAAAAATCAACAGCATCATGGGTATTGGCAAAGGAGAGTATAAAAAAATCTCTTTCTTTAAAGGACAGTGTCCCGTTTCTCCCCTCAAGGCCTTTGAGTATAAGAGAGTCTATGGTAATATATAGATCTATGAATTGGGAATAGTTAAAATCCTGGGAAAGTTCTTTGAAGTTTGCAATGGATATCATTAAAATAGAAAGCCTCTTTTTGTCTGTGAAAAAGACATTATCTACCTGGTTACCCTGAGATTGAGGATACTCAAATTTACGAAACATGTTTACAATAAATCCTTCAATCTCCTTTATTTCCTCTGGAGGGATGAGAGAGAGGATGTTTATCAGATCTGATGATATCCCAAATTCTTCCCGTAAGAGTGAAAGAAGAAAAAAATTAAAATCAGATACTTCAAGATCTCTGACTATAGATAAAATTTCTCTTTGAATGCCTTTGTTTTTAATTATAAGCATTTCTCTTATGGTGCGAAAAATCTCTCTGTTGCCACTTCTAACAAGGAGCATACAGGCCATTACCCTTATTTTTATGTTAGAGTCCTTAAGGCATTCATTTAAAAATTTTGAAAGATTCAGTTTGTTGTAGTTAGATGCAGATGCGACAATTGAGGTTATAGCCTTTATTACAGCGTATCTTATCTCTGGCTTGCTTGTTTCATGGTATAGATCTATGAGGTAATCCAGGTCATCCCCAAAGGCACAGATCCCAAGCCCCTTTATGGCAATTTCCTTTATCTTTACAGAAGGGTTTGATGATATTATATCTTTTAAAAGAGAGGTAACATTGATATTCATTTTGATCTCCTGATGGATCAATACGAATATAGATTTTTCAATGAGAGTTGAGTCACTGAGAAGGTTTTGTTTTAAAAAATCAGATATTATTCCAATTACCCTTCGATCTGTTAAAAGAGGTAGTAACCTAACAGATAGCTCCTGCTCCTGAGGATCCCCTGTTGCCAGCATTATTTCTATTTCGCTGAGTATAAAGGAATAGTTCATCTTACAGAGGGCTTCAATCGCAGAGTTAAAAATATCTGGCTCGGGAAATTTTTTGAGGTAGTTATACATAAATACTAAAATTGTTGCGGAGGATGCTATTTTCAATTGCCCTGCAATATTACAAAGCCTTATAATTTTTGATTTAAGATATTTTTTTTCAAAGTCAATGTCTTCTATTTTTAAAAGGATTTGCTTTAATTTTTCTTCATCCTCCATGAAAATTAGCTCTAAGAATTGCTTTAGTGAGTTTTTGTGCTCTTCTGGTATAAAGGGTATCTTGTTGGACAGAATATCCTTAATGCTCTTTTTTCTGAGACGAAGTTCTTCATTGAAAGAATTTATTAATTTTTTCAAAGTTTCAAATTCAACATAGGTTAATAGAAATTTCCTTATGGATCTTATATTATCCGGAAGGCTATTTTCTGCTACCTCAGGAATCATAAACTCTCGTCTATATGTTTCAAAAAATTTCTCAAGGGTAGATGTTATAATGCCATATTGCTTATCTTTGAATAGTATGTCGCTCCTGGAGGTGGATCTCTTACTAAAAAAATATGTAAAAATATTAATAATTATGTCATCAAGCTCTTTGCTCTCTGTGTTCATATACATAAGAGCTCTGAGAATTTTTTCTGGATTTTTAAGGTGGATTAAATTGGCATACAAAGAAAGTAGTATTTTCTTTATAAATTTTTGATCCTTTGATTCAAGAGCTTTCAAAACAAATATGGATGACTCTCTATGATTACATGCAAGCATGGCGCTTATAAAAGCAGTTTTTGTATCCGGAGAGAAATCGTCAAATCTGGCAGTCATCTTTCCAAGAAGCACTTTTATCTGAAGCATCAGTTCCTGTTGAGGTGTAAGCTTTTCCTGGGGTTTCCAACTGGGGGAGGATATATCCTCATCTTCAAAATTGCTCTCTGCCACCGATAGATTGAAGTGATAAAGGCCAGAGAATATATAGCAAAGGAGATGATCGTTTCCTCTTTTGAGAAGTTCCTCAATAAATTGAAAATTTTTTGTCCAGGTGATAAACTCTGCAGCACAGCGTAAAAGATATTCTGGAGATTTATAATCCTCAAGTATGGATTCCACCAATTGAGATAAGTGTGTCACATTAGAGAAGTGTTTAAGGGCACAAAAGGCTTTTCTGACTATATAGGCTTTATCAGGTGAGTCTTTATATTTTTCAATGATGCTAATTAAGGGTTCAAGGAATTGTTCATTACTCGTAACAGCGGGATGCCCAAGAATTATAAGAATTTCCTCATCTGAAGGATTTGAGTTTAGAATATTAAGGAAAATATCTTCAACAGCCTCTTTTTCAAAGGAAGCCAAAACTTTCAAACAGTTAAGTCTCAGCTGGCCTCCTCTTTCCAGTTCCTTTCTGAGAATTTCAAGAGCCTGAGGGGATCGGGAAAGACCAAGTATTCTATAGAAGGCCCTTCTCTCATAGAAATCCATTTTGAAGTTGCGACTTATATCTAACTTGATTGTCTGCAAAAAGTTTTTATCTTCGCTCAAGGGGATACTCCTTTTTTGAATGCAAAGAATTTAAGAATTATTTATAGTTAAGCAAGTGCCGTTGAATTAGTCATCTATAAATTTTATTATTACACTATTTTGAAGTAAAAAATAAAAAAAAATTGACTCTTTGATAAGAAAATATCATAATTAAATACAAAAGAAACCTTTTCTTGGGTTTATTTTGGCAAATAAAAGGAGTCAGTATATGAAAAAATTTATTGTAACGCTATTATCTTTAATTTTGCTGGCATTTTTTGTTTCCTGTGGAGGAGGCAAAACTGTAAAAGAAGATAGCGAAAAATCTTCTCAAAAGCAAACAGTGCAAAACAGAGGTCAGGAGACAGGGTATGCCACTATTTTTGATAATGACACAGCTCTTGCAAGAGACAGAGCTCTTGACGATGCAAAAGCAAAGTTGGTTAGGAAGATTCTTGGTGAGACTGTTTCTGGCACAAGCATAATGGAGGATTATGAGCTTGTTGCAAATATTGTAGAGGCTAAGTCCTATGGGCTTGTAAAGAATATTAAAATTATCAAGCAGTGGCAGGAGGGAACTGAGTATTTTGTAACAATAGAGGGGACTGTTGAGCCTTCTGTTGTAGAAGATGCCATTGAGGATGCACTCAACAGATATGGAAGGCCCAAATTCATGGTTTTGATTAAAGAGACCTTCAATGGCAAGGAGAATATGCCGGGATTTACAGAAACAGAGATGCTCATTCAGGAGATAATGGGTAATTCTGGTTTTCAATTTGTTGACGCTGCAATGACTCAGGAACTTATGAAGAGAGAAAAGGCTAAGATGCAGAAGGCTGTAACAGGGAATGTCTCTGAGGATGTCCAGGATTTACTTCTTGATGATGCAGGTGCAGAGGTTATTATCATAGGAACAGCCGAAACAAAGGCTCAGGGGGAAGAAACCTTAAAGAGAGCTGGTGCAACAGAGATGAAGTCCAGATCTGCCATTATAAGAATAAAAGCCATAGATGTATACACTGGCGATATACTTGCAAGCACAAGCAAACAGGCTCCTGGTCTTCATATTGAAGATGAAACAGCCTCAAAGAAAGCCATAGAGAATGCCTTGAAGCAAATATTAGGAAAAACTGATGAAAATGGCAAATTTAAGGCTGCTGATTTCATGAAAACTATAGTAAATAAGTTTGTAAAAGCTGCAAATGCCAGAGAAATTAAGGTGCTTATAGCAGGGCTTGATGCTAATGAACTTAGAAACTTCAGGGATCAGGTTTCCAATAGAATAAGAGGAGTCAGCCAGGTTATTGAAAAGGGTAGGGTTGGCAAGGCTGCAAGGCTTGAGGTTATCTTTGCAGGAAAGACAAATGACTTTGAACAAGAGCTTACTGCAAAAGCCTCAAATATGGGCTTTGAGATTGATGTAAAATCTTCGCGTCCCAATAAACTTGAGATTGTAGCAAAGAAAATTAAGTAGTTAAATAAACTTTTGCAGATATCAAAAGGGGCTTTAAAGCCCCTTTTAATTTATAAAGTCGATGATGAGAGATTTAATGCTGCATTTTCTACGCTTCCATAAAGGCTTATGAGTTTTTCCCTGAGATTTATAAAATTTTGAGTCCTTTTATAATCACTTAAGAATCTTATGGAGCCAGTTCTCCTTGCAGAGATAAAGCACTCCTGATCAAGAGGTTCCATTGAAAGGAATTTATCAAAATGAGAAAGAATATATTCTCTTTCCTCTGGAAGTTTCCCATTGGCATCTTCAATGAGGTTCATTACATGGTCGCTCTGGATATATGAAGATATACCATTGAGGGAAGAGATCATCAATTTTGTTTCTTCTACCTTTTCCACCTCAGATAGTGGAATCCAGGAGCCTTCCTCCATCATTTTGTAAAGTTCTGTTCCTGGGACAGGGGTGGTTGTCCTTATGCGAATAAATGAAGGATTTATTTCATTGAGAACCCGTGCAGTTTCAATGGCATGCTCCTGACTTAAACTTTTCCCACCTAATCCAGGCATAAAGTATTCTGATAGCTCAAAGCCAGCCTCAACAATTTTTTTACCAGCCATGATATGCTCCTCAGCTTTGACGCCTTTTTTTATAAGCTTTAGAACGCTATCTGCACCTGATTCCATGCCAATGTGAATTCTATTTAAACCAGCTTCTTTTAATTCCCTGAGCTCCTCTGGTTTTTTAACAACTAATGTTTTAGAGCGGCTATAGCATGTTATCCTTTCAATTGATGGGATTTTGGACTTTGCATATCGTATAATCTCTGCAAGATCCGAAGATCTCATTACCATGGCATCTGCATCTTGAAGGAAAAGAGATGTCATTCCATAATGCATCCAGAATATTACCTGCTGTAGATGATATGGTGGAAGATCCTCATCGATGAGACGTGAGAATATAGATTGTGTGATTTTCCCATGGCCTGAGGAAATAACCTTTTCTGAGATAATTGCTGACAGTTCATAAATTGAATCAATATCCTTTTTTACTTCATCCACTGTTCTAAGGGAGAATTTTTCTCCTTTGTATACAGGGCAAAAGGCACATTGATTCCATGGACAGTTTCTTGTTACTCTTAATAATATGCTATAAGCTTCACTTGGTGGTCTTATTGGGCCTGTTTCAAATTCGTACATATTACCTCAACTGCAAATTTGATTTTCTTAAATAGGAAAGCCTACAGGGACCTATTGTTACAAAATAACTTATTCTGCTTTTTCACTTTCAAAAAATTCAGTAAAAATTTCAGTAATCTTCATTATTTCCTTCTTTTAAAGAAGGCTGATGTAGATCAGTTAAGAGTAAATTTTTATTACAAGAGGAATTTTTACTCCTTTAATTTTATTCTCTATAAACTAACTATGAATCTGAAAAGGGCTTTACAGGTATCATTGAACTAATTTATAATTTGGAAATAAAAAAACAATTGACTTTTTATTTTATTATATCAATATTGACATAATAAAATAGAAAAATTGAGGTTGTTTATGAGATCAAAAGTAGTTATGACCATTGTTTTTGTTTTATCCCTCACATTACTTGCCACGGGGAAGGATAGCAATGTGCTTATGCTTGCAACAACTACAAGTGCTGATAGCACAGGCCTGCTGGATGCCCTGGCAGTGGAATTAAAAAAGGACAAGGGGATTGATCTTCGGTGGACTGCTGTTGGAACAGGTAAGGCTCTCCAATTGGCAAGGGATTGCAATGCTGATGTTGTTCTGGTCCATGATCCTGATTCTGAGGCAAAGTTTATGGCAGAGGGATATGGCATAAACAGGTCCGAGCTTATGTATAATGACTTTATTATAATTGGGCCCAAAAATGATCCCGCTGGTATTAAGGGCAAAAATGCAGCTCAGGCCTTCAAGCTTATTGCAACTAAAAAAGTCTTTTTTGCAAGCAGAGCTGATAAATCTGGCACGCATATGCTGGAATTAAAGTTATGGAAACAGGCAGGTCTTTCTGTGCCAGAAAAAGAGCAGTGGTATATTGAAACAGGTCAGGGTATGTTGCAGACTATTGCAATTGCAGAGGAAAAATCAGGCTATACTCTTACAGATAGGGCAACCTATATAAAATATGAACATAACATGAAGAATAATCCCTCTCTGGTAATATTATCTGAAAAAGATAAAGCCTATTTTAATCAATATAGCGCCATTGAGGTAAATCCTGACAGGTGCCCCAATGTAAATAATAAAAAAGCCAGAGAGTTTATAAAGTGGATGGCTTCCCCGAAGATTCAGAAATTCATAGGGGACTACAAGATTAACGGCAAAAAGCTCTTTGTCCCCAATGCAAAGTGATTTAAGATTAAAGTCTTTTTATCTTGACTTCCATATTAATCTATAACATTTAGTTCTTAAAGAGTGGCTGAGATTATAAGTCACTCTTTAATTTTTTTTTGATCAAAATCTTAATTTCAGATAAAAGTATTTCGAAGGGAATAAATGGAATATATTGTAGAAGGATTTAAAATCGCATGGAGCCTTTTGCTTTCTGGTAATAGCGATCTATACAATATTATATTCATTACAATTCAGGTATCCTCTGCTTCGATTTTAGTCTCCATCATTATTGGTCTTCCTGCGGGATTTGCCCTTGGATATTTTAATTTTCCAGCTAAAAGATTTATTAAGGCTGTTGTTGACACATTGCTTGCTCTGCCAACTGTAGTTGTTGGGCTTCTTGTTTATGCCTTTTTAACAAGAAATGGCCCCCTCGGTCACTTTGGTTTGTTGTTTACAAAAAGTGGTATTGTTATAGGTCAGGTAATTCTTATTTTGCCCATAGTAATATCTCTTACATCTACTGCGGTTGAAGGGCTTGATGAGAGATTGCGCAATACATTAATAACACTGGGTGCTGGTAAATGGCAAATTTTGCTTGGCACCTTATATGAGTCTCGTTTTGCACTTATGACAGCAGCAGCAACTGCCTATGGGAGGGTAATCTCTGAGGTTGGCGTTTCTATGATGCTAGGCGGCAACATAAGATGGCATACAAGGACCATCACAACAGCAATTGCCCTTGAAACTGGCAAAGGGGACTTTGGCTTATCAATAGCCCTGGGCGTCACTTTGCTTTTGATTGGTTTTTTTGTAAATGGTATACTTATCATACTTAGAAAGAGGCTATAGGTGGAGAGCATATTGTATAAAATAGAAAATCTTACTCATGGCTATGGCTCCTTTTCCCTTACAATTCCACAATTGGAAATACATAGAAATTGTGTTAGCGGATTTTCAGGTCCAAATGGAAGTGGCAAGAGCACCCTTTTAAGGCTCCTTGCTTTTCTGGAAAAGCCACAGTCCGGTAGTGTAACTTTTTATGGAACAAGGCCCTATGGTGTAAAGGCCACTCTCTTGCAACAGGATCCATATCTGCTTAAGAGAAGCGTATTTGATAATGTTGCCTATGGGCTAAAGGTGAATAATGATAGAGAAAATCTGAAGAAAAAAGTCACAGAGGCTCTTGAGATAGTTAACATTTCTTCTTCTTTTTTAAAAAGAAAGTGGTATGAGCTTTCTGGAGGGGAGGTCAAAAGGGTTGCCTTTGCCTCGCGAATTGTTCTGAAGCCAGAGGTACTTCTTTTGGATGAGCCTACAGCCAGTATAGATTCTGAGAGCTCCATAGCTCTTACAAATGCAATTAAATGGCTCAGGGATATACATTTTACTACAATAATTGTCTCAAGTCATGATATGCTATGGCTTGGAAGCATATCTGATTCCATGTGGAAGCTTTCCTCAGGAAAAATTATAGGGGAGGGCAACAGCAACATAATTCATGGACCCTGGAATGAAGTCAGAGATAATCTCTGGGTATCAACTTTGCCTCAAGGGGAAAAAATTTTTGCAACAAAACCACCCTCAACTGATTCCTCTGCAATACTTTTCCCGGAGGAAATTATGATTTCCCTGAAAAAGGTAAGGGATATTTCTGCAGTGAATGTTTTGCCTGCCAGAGTAAAACTTTTAAGTGAGGATTTACAGGGAGGAAGAATAAGGTTAGAGCTTGATTGTAGTGGTAAGGTCTTTGTAGCCTTTATAACTGAGAGATCTGCAGAAAGGATGAAAATTATTCCAGGTAAAAAGGTATATATGATATTTAAAGCAAGCTCACTGCAATGGATCTAAATTTTTAAGTTTAAAATCTCTGCACAATTATTCCCTAAGATATCAGAGGAAAATTCTTCTCCTGTCTCATAAATTGGTGGTAGGTATCTTTTTTCACTCAATAAAGGGAAATCTGTTCCAAAGAGTATTTTTTTGTGACCCACAATTTTTATGGAGGCTGAATATATTGCATTGTCATAAATAAAAGGGCTTGCCGCTGTATCGTAATAAACTTTTTTAAAGCACTCCTTTACCTCTGGCATAAGCTCATAAAAGAGAATCCCCCCTCCCCAGTGGGAGAGAATAACAGTTGTCTTAGGAAAATTTTTTATAAGGTGATAAATTTTTTCAAAGGGGGTTATATATTTGCCCCTATAGCTATGCCCCAGGGGCTCATTAAGGTGAATACATAGAGGCAAATTGAAATACTCCGCTGCCTCAAAAACCCTGTGGAGATATTTTAGATTATTATCAGTTAAGCCATCTTCGTATAATGCCACTTCACCAATGCCATAGAGTTTTGACTTTTTAATGCTTTCGGCCATGGCAAAAATAGATCTTATTTTTTCCCTTGGTAAAATTCCAAAGGGATAGATATTTTTATACCTTGAGGCCACATCTGACATATAGTCATTATGCAGCTTACAGAGGTATTCACTTCCCCATGGGAAGGCCATGGCAACAGCGCCAGAGATTTCAGCTCTTTGCAAATATTGCGAAAGCTGAGAATATGAGGCTAAGGTGCTATTACGATCTTCATAGAGTAAACGAAATGAACTATCTGAAAAGAAGTTTTCTCTATTTAAGCAGATTTCTTCAGGGAATATGTGGGTGTGAAAATCAATGATCATAGCATCCTTTACTTTGTAACTAATTGTATTACAAATATACTATAGTAAAAATATGTCAAAAAATATATATGATTTTTTAGTAATTATTCTTAAATATAATTTTTATTGTAAAATCAAGAAAATATTATCCCCGAGGCCTTCGGCAACGGAGATAATAGAGTATTTTTATTTTAAAAGAAGCTAAGGAATAAATACTGATCATTTTTTAAAAATTTATGGATAAGTAAGGTCTTTTTGAGTTTATTCTGACTGTGGCACTATATTTTCAAGTAGTTAATTTTTATAGTAATCCTTAAGCAAAGAGAAGGTCTTTATGAAGATAATTGTTGGCCATACAAATATGGATCTGGACTGTATAGGATCAATGGTTCTGGCAAGATATTTACATCCAGATTTTGTTCCTGTTATGAGTAATCTTATACACCCTTCAGCAAGGAATTTATACAATTTGTATCAATATCATCTCGGTTTTGTTCATAGCGATGAGCTCAAAAAAGAAAATATAACAGACGTTGTTATTGTAGATACAAGATCCTTTTCAAGGGTCAAAGAGTATTTTGATCTATTTGACAGCAGTCAAACAAAAATAGAGATTTATGATCATCATATTGCAGAGGAAAGCGATTTCCCAGAGGCTATAATTCATCAGGGTAGCTATGGTTCAAATACAACTATGCTTGGTTTAAAGCTCATGGAAAATAATATAGCAATTTCTGATAAGGATGCCACAATAGCTCTTACTGCTGTTTTCTCTGATACTGGAAATTTTACACATGATAATGTAAGCGATAGTGATTTTGCTGTGGCCTCTTATTTTTTGAAGTTTGGAGCAGATATTAAACTGGTAAATAATTTTATTAAGTCCTTTAGAGAGGAATATCAACTTTCACTTTTCCATGAAATTATGAATACCCTTGTGTGGCAAAATATTAAGGGGCATCAGATAATCTTTAGCTACTATGCAATGGAGAAGCAGGCAGCTGGCCTTGCTGCAGTGATAGAGGAGATTTTTAATATAGAAAATCCAGATGCTATCTTTGGGGTGTTTCACTTTGAGAAGCCTCAGAGCACAGTAATAATAGGCAGAAGTAGAAAAAATAACATAGATCTTATTGAAATACTTAAGCCCTTTGGAGGAGGAGGGCATCCAAAAGCAGCATCAGCTCTTGTAAAAAAAGAAGAGGGCAGGGAGGTCTTCCGCAGACTTCTTGAATTTTTGACATTGAACCTTGAAAAGGCAATAACAGCAAAGGATATAATGACCAGCAATGTAGTAACAATAAATGAAAACTGGTCTCTTCTGGAGGCTTCGGTTTTTTTCGAAGAGAAAAATATATCAGGTGCTCCGGTGGTAAATGATAAAGGAGATTTAGTTGGAATGTTAACCCTCAGAGATATAATGAATGGCAGAAAGAAAAATCAAATGTCCCTCCCGGTAAAGGCAAACATGAAGACAAAGCTCATAACATGTAGTCCGGATATAACAATGAGGGAGATTGAGAATATATTATTCGCCAATGGAATAGGCCATCTCCCTGTAATGGAAGATGGCAAAATGAGCGGAATTATAACAAGGAGCGATCTGCTGCGATTTTTACAGATGATATAGTGTTATGATATCTCCTCTGCCGTTTTCATCAGATCCTTGGCACTGGCAAATATGGTCTTTGATGAACGGGCAAGGTCATTTATCTCAGAGACCATTTCACTTACAATCGCATTGAGATTTTCCAGAGCATCGCTTGTGTTTTCAAGGGCGCTTTTTTGTTCGTCAGTGCCTGCTCCTATTGCTTTTGCAAGAGAGATATTTTGTTCCATCTGCTTTATTATTGAATTTATATATTTTTCTTCAACCATGATTGAGTCTTGCAATATTTTTATATGCTCTGTGCTGCCTGCCATTTCATTGAGCATCTCTTTTATTACAAGAGAGGAATCCTTTATAACATCTACACCCTTTTTGGTTATGGAGTTATTTATAGAAAGCACCTTTTCAATTTCCTTTATGCTCTCTGTGGTGAGAAATGCTAATTTTCCTATTTCATCTGCAACAACTGCAAAACCCTTTCCGTGGTCTCCAGCTCTTGCTGCCTCAATGCTTGCATTAAGAGAAAGAAGATTGATCTTATCTGCAATGTCTATTATAATGGAAACAGTATCTGATATTTTGCCACTTTGTTCGGCAATTGTGTTTATGGCGCTTTCCACCTCAGAGAGTTTTTCATTTGCAATTGTTGTTTTATCAGAGAGTTTTTGCATCCCTGTATAGGTCTGGTTAAGATTGCCCTTTGTCTCGCTTTTTATGTTTTTAAAATCATCTATTATTTCATCCATGCGCACGTTGCCGTCAATTTGCTCAATAGTGGAATTATGAATACTTTCAGCTGCACCCCTGAGCTCTTCCAGTGTTGCTGATATCTCTTCAAATGTAGCAGCCTGACTTTGCATCTTATCATTAAATTTTGAGATAAGATTATTTTGAGATTCCACTTCACTAAAAAGTGTGCTGCTTTGTTCTTTAATTGCGTTATTTATTTCCTGCATTTGAAGCATGCGTTTACGAATCTCATCGTTTTGCTTTGTAGTTTTCTCAACATACTGGTTGATTATTATTACCCATCTGTATGCAATAGCGCAGAGCAGTGCAGCCATAAAGAGAAAGAAAATTTCTCTAAGGAGCACAACTCCATTGTAAATTTTACCATCAGCAAAGGCATTTATGGAATATTCGGCACCGTGGGTTATTGCTATATAAACAAGTATAGACCATATAGATATTGCAAGAGAGGACATTATAAAGAGAAGTCTGGGATTGAGAAAAAGGGAAGTGAGAAAGATCATAATAAGCAAAAGAGCTGATGAATTATAAGACTGTAGCATAAAGGTCCAGCCAAATTCATGAGCATAGCGC
>MWCI01000010.1 GCA_002069965.1 Spirochaetes bacterium ADurb.Bin218
TAAAGCTTTGGGGAAACAGGAAGATATTCTATCTTCTTTCCCTCTGTGCTTTGTTTTTCATCATGCGGATGAACACCGCCTTTTTTTATACCCAGCATAGTTACCTCATCTACTTATAACTTCAATTACTTGAGGAAAATTAGATTTGTTAAGCTTAAACTCTTTATCATATAAATATATGATAGCAATGGCAATAATCAAAAATAAAACAGCTCCGCCAAACATAAGCCCTGCCTGGCTCAAGCCAGAAACTATTGCCACTAAAGAACCAACATATAAGCCTGCAAAAACTGATAGTAAAGGAAAAAGAAAAACCATAACCGCTATTTTAAGCATATTCTCCTCTACCATTATAAATTTCACCTTTTGCCCTACAGTAGCACTTAAGGGATTATAGGCAATTATTTCAAGGTTAGCAACATCGCAACTCTGGCAATTATCACAATTAGCATGGCCAGAAACCCTTATTTTAACAAAGCCATCTTCCAGTTGCTGAAGGATAAAGCCCTCTTGAATATTTTCCTGTGCACTCTCCATTACCAACCTCTATAAAATAAAAATATAAAATAAAAATTTTTTCTAAATATAGCAAAAAAAATGTCAATAACAGAAAATCTAAAAATATTCAATTTTTAAATCCTCTCGAAAGTGAATTCTATCTCTGAGACTACCTGAAACATAAACCTTCATATCTGACGTTATTAAAACTGCAGCAATCTCAGGAGCCCTCTTAAGAATAGTTAAAGCCCTTTCGCGGCCCATAACAAAAAATGCCGTTGAATAGGCATCTGTCAAAATAGGATCTTTTGAAAAAACAGTAACAGAAACTAAACCAGATTCAGCAGGATATCCTGTGCGAGGATCTATTATATGATGATATCTCTTACCATTATAAATTTTGTATCTCTCATAATCACCACTTGTTGATACAGAATCACCATCTTCCATATAAAAGGTCGCTATTACAGAATCACCCCTCGGATCCTTGAGCCCCACAAGCCATGGTTTGCCATTATTTGTTCCAGCAACATGAATGTCTCCTGCACAGGCAACAAGGCAGTTTTTCACTCCCTTTGACTTTAAAACCTCAACAGCCTTCTTTGAGGCATAACCCTTAACAATTCCACCAAACCCTATTTTTGTCCCCTCTTTTAAGAGTCTCACGCTTTTGCTTTGCTTATCTACAAAAACATTTTTATAAGAAAGAAACTGTAAAATTTCTGCAACTTTTTCCTTAGATGGAGGAATAAAGTCATCTCTGCTTAAATTCCACAGACCCGCCATTGAGGCAAAGGTCATGTCAAAAGCACCATCTGTTTTTTCCGAAACATCCCTTGCAATCAATAAAATATCTATACACTCATCACTAACAATAACTGGCCTTTTAAAGGCATAGCTATTTATCTTTGTGATATCAGAGTCTGCATCTGACGGATTAAAGATAGATTGAATCCTCTCAATTTCCTTAAATGCTAACTCAAAGAGAGGAGCTCTATCTATATCATCAGCTATTGTAATACTTACAGCTGTTCCAAGGAGTGGTCTGCTTATAGTTGACTCTTCCTTCTTACAGGAAAAAGCCATTAGGGCCACTATAGCTATAATCAAAAATTTATTATAAAACCTCATATTCATTTTATTGAAACAATTTCGGTATTTTGATACCTGAATATACTTATTATTTTTTGTCAATGTAAATTTTTTCTTATATATGTTACATCTAATCAAGTCCAATCCGCTTCATCTCTTCTTCTGCATAACTTAAATGACCATACATATTCTTACGAGCAAGCTCTGAGTCCCTTGCCTTAATTGCTTCATATATTGACTTATGCTGTTTTACAAGTATATCCTGATTGCCTTCCCTTTTAAAAAGTCGTTCTCTGTTACTGCGAATTGTCTTTTGCATAACATCAGATATCATATTCATAATTCTTACCATTAGAGAATTACCCGATGCTCTTGCTATGGCAA
Organism: Spirochaetes bacterium ADurb.Bin218; assembly: GCA_002069965.1. Classification (GTDB taxonomy): domain Bacteria; phylum Spirochaetota; class UBA4802; order UBA4802; family UBA5550; genus UBA5550. Next base: position 1,975 of record MWCI01000010.1, read on the forward strand.
AATGAAATTTCCAATCGGAAAGATCTCCAAGAGTATTCTTCTTGGCTTCAATCTCCATTTCTTCAACAATCTTCCCAATATCATCAATCTGTTCGTCAGAGGCGTTTAGTGCAGCAAGACCTGCAGCCTCAACCTCAAGGCCTTTGCGCACCTCCAGGATCTCAAGTATTGTATCCCTCTCCATTAAAAGCAGCATTGCCAGAGGCTGAATGATCGAATCAACATCCATCTGTTTGATAAAAGTTCCTTCCCCTGGTTTTATCTCCACAAGCCCCATTAGTTGCAAAGCGCTTAAGGCTTCCCTTACAGATGCTCTGCTTACATTGAGACTTTCAGCAAGGACTCTCTCTGCAGGCAGCCTATCCCCAGGTTTTAGCATGCCAGATGAGACCATGTTTCTTATCTGCTCCACTATCTTCTCATAAATCTTTTGTTGCTGGATAGGTTTAAAGACCATAAGGACTCTCCATTTTTAAGACTATTTTAAAATATCCCATCCAACATTATTTTCTATCACCCTACATTTGTCCATAACAATTATTCAATAATCCTTCTTTTTTCGACACATATTCTTTCATTTAAACATTGTTCAAAACTTAAATACAGATATCATACTGCTAAGCTTCTCAGCCTGTGCTGCAAGATTTTCTGAGCTGCCTGCAATCTCAGTTGAATTCTCTGCAATTTGCTGTGAGGCATTATTAACATCATTTATCTGATTTGCTATTTCTTCCACTGCTAACTTGTGCTCTGATGTTGAGTTCAAAATTTCCTCAGACATCTGGCGAATAAGTGTAATCTTACTGTCTGCTGTTTTGTTGACATCCTGTTGAATTGCTATCTCTTTTTTTATATCAACTATCTTAGCATCAATGCTGCTTACCCCAGTAAGAATTTTACCTGCTGCAAGGGATGTCTGTCCCACTGCTTCAAGTCCTGATTTTATCTCTGCATAATTAAGATTTATAAGCTTTTCAATCTCCTTTATGCTTATAGAAGTTCGCTCAGCCAGCTTGCTAATCTCCTCTGCAACAACAGCAAAACCTCGTCCAGCTTCCCCGGCTCTGGCAGCCTCTATACTTGCATTGAGGGAGAGAAGATTTATCTGCTCAGAAATATCGCTTATTATATTAACAACCCCTTTCATATCCTCAGAGCTTTTTGATACATTGATCATATTCTGATTCATTGTCCGCATGAGTGACTCGCCAACCTCTGCATCCCTTGCTATTTTTTCAGATAAAGATGAGGTTTCTTCTGTCATGGCATATATCTTGTTGATGCTTGCAGAGAGCTCTTCAAAGATCTTAATAAGCCCCTCAAGCATTTTATTTTGCATCACAGCTCCATCTGCTATTCTATCCATTCCTCCAGAGATCTCCTCTATAACAGCTGTTATCTGTTCAGAGGACATTGCCTGTCTGCCTGCATTCTCTGCTGAGATAGTTGTAGCAGCTGATAGCTCTTCTGAAGCAGAGACAAGCTCATCAGAAACAGCCCTTATATTTTCAAGAAGTTGAGCAAGATTTTCTCTCATCTTTATTACAGCAAATGCCATACCCTTGATCTCACTTTTATATCTTTTCACCTCAGATTCTTCAAAAATGGCATCCTTTATATTAAACTCCAATATTGAGGTTATGCAATCCTTAAGCCTCAATATAGGATTTGCAACTTTTTTACCAAGATAAAAAGCTATGGTAGAGAAGGCTCCTATCAAGATAATTGTAAAAATCACCACTGAAATTATATGGCGCACTAAAGCCCTTTGTAAAGCTTCACGTTCACTTTTAACCTTAAGCTCTATGTCATCAACATAATTCCCTGTTCCAACAGACCATTTAAAGGGCTCAAAAAAAAGTGAATATCCACGTTTTTGCTTTGCCTCAATTTCACCTTTTTTGGGGAACCAGTAATCTGTATAGCCTCCGCCTGGCTGCTTTGCTGCTGCTATTATTTTTTGAATAATATAAGTTCCTTTTACATCCTGAAAATTTATTCTGTTAGTGCCCTCTGTTTTGGATCCATATAAAACCACATTAACTCCATCCTCTGTATCTGCCCAGAAATAACCATCTTTATCATAACGCAGCTCTCGTAAAATATCTGCACCATATTTTTTTGCCTGTTCCTCTGTAAATATAACCTGCTCCTTCATTTTGTTAATTTGTGCAAGCATGCTAATTGCGTTTTCTACCTGTGTCCTTATTATCTTATCGTAATTCTCTTTCAATATTCTTTCTGTATTTGCAACCTGCTCTTTGTTCTGGACATAGATCTGATAGACAAAAAAAGACATAACAGACATACATGACACTGTTGTAACAGAAATTATTATAAACACCAGCCTGTTTGCAAGCTTCATACATATCCCCCTTTGTAAGCCATATTCTCTAATTTATATTTATTCCTTATCTAATAAAATTCAGAGGTATGGACTACCATAAGGCGCGCAGCCCATACCCTGATATATCAAAAATAAGGAGGACTATATCAATCTTCAAGCATCTGTGCCAAAATTTCCACTGTATGCATTGCCTTTATTTTATCACCTGCTTTATCGAGCCCTCCCCTTATCTGAAGGACGCATCCCGGACAATCCATAGCAACCAATTTAGTCCCTGTGTTGCGTATATTAGCAAGCTTCCTTTCAAGAATTGGTCTTGAAATTTCAGGCAATTTTATAGAATAGGAGCCTCCCATTCCACAGCACATATCACACTCAAACATCTCATTAAGTTCATAGCCGCAGGCCTTAAGTATCTCCCTTGGTTCCTGAGATGCCTTCAAGGTTCTCTTTAAATGACAGGAATCATGGTAGGTAAAGGTTCCTCCGTCGATCTTTTTAATCTTAAGCCTTCCTTCATCTATTAGCTTCTTTGTAAATTGTGAAAAATCCATTGTCATCTCTGAAAGCCTTTTAGCTTCATCCATATATTCACTTTTTCCAAGACTTTCAAAGGTTGAAATAAATTCATCCTTTAAGGCCACTGTGCATGTTGGACATGCTGATATTACATACTGGACATCCTCTTTCAGTAAGGCCTTTATATTATCCACAGCGTTGTTTGCTGCAACCTCATAGGCTCCATTATATCTCGCAGGAGCCCCACAGCATGTTTGCTCATCTGGATAAACAACCTCATATCCCGCTTTATTCATTATTTTCACTAAGGCCTCACCCATTTCTGGATAGGCAAAATCTATAAGACAGCCAGAATAAAAGGCCACCTTTTCTTTACTCTTAATCTGTTTGATCTTTTTGATCCTGTCTCTAAAAGGAACTGCAGCGATGGAAGGCAAACTTCTACCCTCTGTAAGATCTGAAAGGAATAATGGAAGATGGCGAATATATCCCTCACTTGTGAAAGGCTTACCTGTAATTGATGCAGCTCGCAACATCGCATGGAACATACGCCTGTTATTTACAACAGAAAAAATTGCCTTCTGAGTAAGAGACTGTCCCTTTTCAACTACAAGTCTTCGTCTAAGCTCCATAATCATATCCGGGATATCAAGCTTGCCAGGACAAACCTCTTTACAATTACCACATTGAATACAAAGCCCCTGAATATCCTCAGATTTTTTAAGTTCTTCAAACCATGCTGTAAGTATTGTTCCTATACCTCCAGTATATGTGCTTCCAAAAACATGACCACCCACAAGACGAAATATTGGGCAAACATTAAGGCAAGAGCCACACCTGATGCATTGCATTGCCTGAAAAAACTTTGGATCCTTTACCATCTCTGTTCTGTGATTATCCATCAGAACAATATGCATATCCTTCATTGTTCCATCGGTATTTTGCGTTGGCCCTGTTATTATAGAAACATAACTTGTCAGTAATTGAGCTGTTGCACTACGGGGGAGAGCTGTTAAAATCGGAACTATATCTTCGAATTTTTCGACAAACTTTTCTATTCCTACAAGAGCAACGTGAATCTTTGGGAGTATTGTTGTCATCCTTGCATTACCTTCATTTGTAACAAGGACAATACTGCCTGTTTCTGCAACAGCTATATTTGCGCCAGATATTCCCATATCTGCAGCAAGGAATTTTTCACGCAACTCTCTCCTTGCGACCTCAACCAATTTAGGAATATCATTGGATAGCCTTTCATTTACCTCCTTGCTAAATAGCTCAGACACCTGTTCCTTTGTCATGTGTATTGCAGGCATAACCATATGAGAAGGCCTCTGACCTGCAAGCTGGATTATCCATTCTCCAAGGTCTGTTTCGTTAACAGCAATTCCTTTTTCATTGAGGTATTTATTTAAGTGAATCTCTTCACTTGCCATTGATTTTGATTTTACAATTCTTTTTACATTTTTTTCAATGGCAAGATTTACTATATAATCAACAGCCTCCTGCGCACTATTTGCTCTGAAAACCTTTACTCCACGAGCTGTGGCATTTTTTGTAAAAAGGGCAATCATATCCTCAAGATGAGATGCTGCATAGGCCTTTCTCTCTGCAATGGTATTTCTGAGTTTTTCAAAGTCGATCCCTTCATAGGCTTTAGCTCTGTTTACCCTGTAGGCCTCCGAAAACTTACCCAGAGCTCCTGTCAAAACAGAATTATTTACAGCATTAACAATAGATTCTTTAAATTTCTTTTCCATACAATTACCCCTCATATTCATCCACAAAGAGAATAACAAGCCTTTTTGGCCCATGGACTCCAATAGTCAAAACCCGCTCAATGTCTGCAGTTCTACTTGGCCCTGTGATAAAGGCTATGAAAGGACTTTTCACTGGACTTATATTTTTTAAAAGCGAAACCTTATCAGCTAAAATTTTATTTGTTCCTATAATTGCCACATGAATCACTGGCAAAGTGGAGGCTAATCGATCTTCAACAGGAGTTTGATCTGCAACCAATGACCCTGTATCTGCAAGGGCATAATTCATCTCTGTAATACCGACAAGAGAAGAAGCAGCCAGTTCTCTTGTCACAGAAAATTTTAATCCCGGAATCTCTGCCGATAATTTCCATTTATCAATACCCTTCAATAAAGGGGAATCCGCCCACAGTGCATAGGAATTTTCTTTATCAGAAACTCCCTCTTTAGCTAAAAAGGATTTTAAAAAATCCAAAAGTTCATCTTTGCTTTTAAATCTATGGACTTCTGCTCCAACTGCTTCAGCCCTTGCCTTGAATTGATCAAACATAGTTACCCCCAACAACTTTCTTTAATTATCTCGGGCTTAAAATAACAAAGATTTTAAGCCCGAGCAAAATTCTAATTTACTCTGCTAATCTTTTATACTTATTGTATCTCCACTTAGCATCTTCCTCTGCAGCCTTAAAGAGAGTTTCTGCTTTGTCAGGGAATTCCTTCTGCAATGAGGTATATCTTACCTCTCCCATCAAAAACTCTCTAAACTTACCAAAATCTGGCTCCTTGGAATCCAGAACAAAAGGATTTTTACCTTCCTGCTCAAGCAATGGATTGTATCTATAAAGCTGCCAGTAACCGCACTCCACTGCCAATTTCGCTTCAAGCTGCGATTTACCCATACCTGCTCTAAGTCCATGGTTTATACATGGCGCATAAGCTATTATCACTGATGGGCCTGGATAGCTCTCTGCCTCCATTATCGCCTTCAAATACTGGCTCTGATTTGCTCCCATGGCTACCTGTGCTACATACACATATCCATAGGACATCAATATCATACCCAGATCCTTCTTCCTTATCTTCTTCCCTGAGGCTGCAAATTTTGCTATCGCCGCTGTCGGTGTTGCCTTGGATGACTGCCCTCCGGTATTTGAATAAACTTCAGTATCCATTACCAGTATATTCACATCCTCTCCACTTGCAGCAACGTGATCCAAGCCTCCAAAACCTATATCATAAGCCCAGCCGTCTCCTCCGAATATCCAGATAGATCTTTTCACCAGATACTGCTTTAGCTTTAATATCTCCCTGGCTGAATCTGCACTGTCCTTCTCAAGAAGTGGTACTATTCTGTCTCTCAACTCCTTAGTCTTCTCTCCATTTCCTCTGTTTTCTCTCCACTCCTTAAGCAGGCTCTTTAGCTCTCCATTGCTTCCCTCTGTCTCATACCTAAGGCTCAAATCATATATCCTGTCTCTCAGCTTCTCCACCGCAAGATTCATTCCATAGCCATACTCCGCATTGTCCTCAAAAAGTGAGTTCGCCCATGTCGGTCCTTCTCCTTTGTGGTTCTTGCAATATGGTGTTGCAGGCGCTGATGCACCATATATGGATGAACAACCTGTCGCATTGGCTATCATCATCCTGTCTCCATATAGCTGTGTTATTAGCTTTATGTATGGTGTCTCGCCACATCCTGCACAGGCTCCTGAAAACTCAAATAGTGGCTGGGCAAACTGACTTCCCTTCACACTTGCCTTTGACATCAAGTTGTCCTTATATGTAACATTCTTGCTCATGTATTCCCAGTTCTCTGTCTCTGACATCTGGGTCTCAAGATGCTTCATCTCAAGAGCCTTATCCTTTGCAGGACATACCTGGGCACAGTTGCCGCATCCTGTACAATCAAGAACACTCACCTGTATCCTGAATTTCAATCCCTCAAAATCCTTTCCCTTGGCTTCCACTAACTTCATTCCAGCTGGTGCTTTCTTCTCTTCTTCTGCATTCAATAAAAATGGCCTTATGGCTGCATGGGGACATACATAGGCACACTGGTTACACTGTATACAATTCTCTGGTATCCACTGTGGCACACTTACTGCTATGCCCCTCTTCTCATAGGCACTTGTCCCTGCTGGAAATGTACCGTCTTCTCTATCTACAAATGCACTTACTGGTAACTGATCTCCCTCAAGTCTGTTTATTGGCTCCACTATCTTCTTTATAAACTCTGGCACTTCTCTTCTGTCTTCCTCTTTTATTCCTGCCAGTGCCTTCCACTCCTCTGGAACCTCTACCTTCTCTACATTCTCTGCTCCCGCATCTATAGCCGCATAATTCTTCTTTACTACATCCTCTCCCTTGCGGCCATAGCTCTTATCTATTGCCTTCTTCATCTCCTTCTCTGCTACCTCGTAAGGTATTACATTGGATAGTTTAAAAAAGGCTGCCTGCATTATCGTATTTGTCCTTGTACCAAGGCCAAGTTCCTCTGCTATCCTTGTGGCATTGATTATATAAAACTTTATATCATTGCGCGCTATATAAGCCTTCATCTTATCCGGTAGATTCTTTAGCACCTCTTCCTTGCTCATTATTGTATTAAGCAAAAAGGTCCCTCCCTTCTTTAATCCTCTCAACACATCATACTTATATATATACGATGGTACGTGACAGGCTACAAAATCTGGCTGATTTATCAAGTAGGTTGACCTTATTGGACTCTTCCCAAATCTCAGGTGCGATACTGTTATACCTCCTGACTTCTTTGAGTCATAGGCAAAATATGCCTGAGAGTATAAATCTGTTGTGTCTCCTATTATCTTAATTGAATTCTTGTTTGCTCCCACTGTCCCATCGGAACCAAGTCCAAAAAATTTCGCCTCTATTGTCCCTTCTGGTACTACGCTCACATCCTCTCCTACTGGCAATGACTTAAATGTTACATCATCCACTATTCCCACTGTAAAATTGTTCTTTGGCTCTGGAAGCTTCAAGTTCTCATACACTGCTATCATCTGCGCTGGCGTTGTATCCTTAGAACTCAATCCATATCTGCCTCCAACTATCAATGGCGCATTCCCTCTATTATAAAATACATCCTTCACATCCAGATACAGTGGCTCTCCTCCTGCTCCTGGCTCCTTGGTCCTATCAAGTACTGCTATCCTCTTTACACTCTTTGGCAATACCTCTAACAAATACTTCGCTGAAAATGGCCTGTATAAATGAACTGATATAAGACCTACCTTCTCTCCCTTTGCTCTTAAATAGTCTATTACCTCTTTTATTGTCTCTGTCACTGAACCCATCGCTATTATTATGTTCTCTGCATCTGGCGCTCCATAATAATTAAATGGCTTGTATTCCCTTCCGGTTATTCGGCTTATCTCATCCATATAACCTTTCACTAAATCTGCAAGACCCTCATAATACTTATTCCCTGCTTCCTTTGCCTGGAAAAATATATCCGGATTCTGCGCTGTACCTCTTGTGCATGGAGACTCTGGATTCAATGCCCTCTTCCTGAATCCCTCCAGGGCTTCCCAATCTATTAACTTCTTAAACTCTTCATACTCTATTACTTCTATCTTCTGTATCTCATGAGATGTCCTGAAACCATCAAAAAAATGCAAAAAGGGAACTCTACTCTTTATGGCACTTAAATGCGCTACTCCTCCTAAATCCATTACCTCCTGTACACTCCCACTTGCAAGCAACGCAAAGCCTGTCTGCCTCACTGAATATACATCTGAATGATCTCCAAATATTGACAGTGCATGCCCTGCCAGTGTCCTCGCACTTACATGAAATACTGCTGGCAAAAACTCACCTGCCATCTTATACATATTTGGTATCATCAATAATAATCCCTGACTGGCTGTGAAAGTCGTTGTCAGTGCTCCTCCCTGTAGCGAACCGTGTACCGCTCCAGCTGCTCCTGCCTCTGACTGCATCTCCGCTACTCTCACTATATCTCCAAATATGTTCTTCTTACCCTTGGCAGCCCACTCATCTACTAACTCCGCCATCGTCGATGATGGAGTTATGGGATAAATCGCTGCTACCTCTGTAAAGGCATAGGCCACATGCGCAGCCGCTGTATTGCCGTCCATAGATTGCAATTTTTTAACAGACATTGAATCACTCCTTAATATAAAACTAAATTCTATTAAAATTAAAGGGGCAGAAATCTGCCCCTTTAAAGTTTAGCTAACTTTAAACCCCAGGAAATGGATCATAACCATTGTAAATGAGTATAGCCAAAATAAATGCAACAGTTATGCCCATTATAAACATCGGAATTGCATTTCTTCTTATGATTTTACCCTCAACCCCTGTTGTACCTACTGTAGCGCAGGCTGCAACAACGTTATTTACACATACCATATTTCCAACAGCACCACCTATAACCTGCAAAGCAACTATAAGCAGTGGTGACATAGAAAGAATCTTTGCTGTTTCGAACTGTAGAGATGCAAAAAGAATATTTGAAACAGTATTTGAACCAGAAATAAAAGCACCAAGTATACCAACAAAAGGAGCAAAGAAAGGATAAGCCATGCCAGTAATAGCTGCAACACCTTTAGCCATTGTGGTCATCATACTATCAAGGCCAGCTCCATTTGTTCCAGACTTAAGCATAAGCTGAACCATGGCAACACCAAAGAATAGTGCAAGCGCAGGTCCAATAATCTGCTTAAAGGAAGTCTTCCATGCAGTTTTAATTTGCTCTCCATTCATGCCATGAATCAGATGAGTTATGAGAGCAACAAGAATAAATGGAATAGTCCCTGGCAGATATAGATATGGCAATCCATAATTAAGCCCTTCGATTCCAAGTATGTTCTTAATATTGAGTGTTTGAGCAGCAAATATAGCCTTTAGACCAATTTGAGGAACACGAGTAAGAATGAGTATTATGGCAATAAGAATATATGGAGTCCATGCCTTAACAAGGGACATCTTTGACTCAACCATTGCTCCAGTATCGATTGAAGCTTTCCAATCCTCTTCCCATTTGGATTTATCTTCAAAATCCCAAACCCTCTTTGGCACCAAAAAACCCTTCTGTGCAGCAATAACAACTATTGGCAGACCAATCAAAGCTCCAACAAGAGAAGGAAGTTCAGGTCCAATAAACGAAGCAATGAGAATATAAGGTATTACAAAGGCAGCGCCTGCGAAAATTGCAAAAGGTGCAGCCTCAAGAGCAGGTTTGATAGATCTTTCCCTACCAAAAAATTTAGTAAGCATACATAATCCAAGGAGAGGAATGAAAATACCAACACAGGCATGTCCTATAGCAACCCACTGAGCAAGAGTCAGTTTAAAACCTTCCACAATGGCTGGATCTTTTGGAAGATTTCCTGCAAGAGTTGACATAGCACCAAAAATTGGAGTTCCCACAGCACCAAAGCTCACAGGGGTGCTATTAAAAATTAAAGCAACCATAGCAGCAGCCAGAGGAGGAAAACCCAATCCAACAAGAAGAGGACCAGCCAGAGCTGCAGGAGTTCCAAAACCAGCAGCACCCTCAATCATAGCACCAAACATCCAGCCAATAATTACAGCCTGAATTCTCTTGTCAGGTGAAATATTCATAAATCCACTATTGATAGAAGCCATTCCACCTGAAAGCTTTAAGGTGTTTAAAATAAGAATAGCACCAAAAATTATAATAAGAACGTCCAGAGCCTTAAAAGCACCGAAGAGGGAATATCCCATGATGTGATGCAAATCAATGCTCCATGTAAAAAATGCAATGGCAACTGTCAGAATCCATGCCACAGGCAAAGCCTTCTTGGCAGGCCAGTTAAAAACAGCCATTACAACAATAGTAAAGAGAATAGGGATGAAAGCTAAAAAAGCTAATCCTAAGTTTGCCCCCATTTTATACCTCCAAAGAATTTAAATTTATCCCCCCGAACTACTTCTTAGAAAAGAGAGCAGACAGGTTAAAAGTTCATCAGATGGTCTGACCATTAGACTACCAAAACACCAAGTCAAGCCTTTTTTAAATAAAACCGTCCACATGGTCGTAAAAAATTTATTTTTTGAGATAAAAAGAGCTTTTTAAAAATAAAAGGCACTTAAAAAATAATAAACAGCGGTCATTTCCCCTAAAATAACCAAACTCAGGAAAAAATCAAAAAAACTTAAAAAATTCTTAATTAACAACATTTATAGGCCTACCTTCAAGAAAGGATTTAATATTTTCTGTCATTTTTTCCACCAATCTTTGCCGTGCTTCAACAGTCTGCCAGCCTATATGAGGGGTCATAATAACATTTTCCATTGCAAAAAGCGGATTATCAATCGCAGGAGGTTCAACTTCCTGAACGTCTAAGGCTGCACCTGCAATTAAACCTTCTTTCAGGGCAATAATTAAATCGCTTTCTTTGATTATTGCCCCCCTTGATGTATTTATAATAAAAGCGCTTTTCTTCATCATCTTGAGCTTATTCATATCAATCAAGTGCTTTGTCTTATCTGTAAGAGGAGAATGTATTGAAATGAAATCACTCTCTTTAAGCAACTCCTCAAGGTCAGCAGATCTTGCATCTTCTCCCAGATTATATGTCTGTACATCATAATACAGAACCTTCATTCCAAGAGCCAGAGCCACCTTTATCACCTGTCTGCCTATTGCCCCTGCACCAATTACCCCCAAGATCTTTCCTCCAACATCATGATGAGGAACCTGGAGAAATTTAGTAAAATTTTCATAATTCCCTTGCTTCAGCATTGAAATCTGCTTTTGAATAGAGGAACTCAAATTTAACATCAGGGCTATGGCAAGCTGTGCCACAGAGTAGGTGCTATACCCAGGGACATTGCAAACAGTAATTCCTCTTTCCCTTGCAGCTTTTATATCAATATTGTTATATCCTGTTCCAGCCTCGCATATAAGCTTGACAGTGCCCGGTAAAGCTGCAACAACTTCAGCAGAAACGGACAACTCCTTTGTTATAATTATATCCTGATCCTGAGCTCTTTTTGCAATATCTTCAATTGGAGTAAATTCATACTCTGAGATTTGTGCGATAGAGCGCAAAGCAGAAAAGTCCAGCTTTCCATCATAATTAAACTTCATATAGTTTAAAATTGCGACTTTTTTCATAGCTACCCCCTTTTATAAATATAAATGATATTCTAAGTAAAGCCATCTTATGGTCAGACCATCAGATGGAAAAACCAAAAGTCAACTGTTTTTTAGAAAAAAATTTCATATCATAGCAGAGGATAAAAATTTTCATGATAGCTTTAGCTTTTAACAATAAAATTCTTGAAATAAAATTTGATTTAAAATATTAGAAAAATTTTAACATTCAAATCGAAAATCATAGGTAATACAATGAAATACTATCTATGTGTTGATGAAAAAGGTCAATTTGAGCATGATCTCTTTAAAAAAGAAAAATCCACTGTTGGCGGTTTTTTCTGTAATGAGAGCTCTTACTATAAAATTGAACACACATTCGAAAATTTTCTAAAAGAATTCAATAAACAAGTTACTCAGTATAAACCTCATATCCCAAAACTTACGAAGTCCGAACTTCATTTCAGAATACTACACTGCGGTAAAGATCCATTCCAAGAAGGCTTTACTTACCCAAAAGATAAAGGACAGCAGTTTATAAAAGAAATTCTCTCTAAAGTGAAAAACAATCTACTCATGATATGTCATACCTCGGGCAAAAGCCCACTGTATCTTCACCCACAGCATAACTACGTCATAGCTTTAATATCTCTAATTGCAGGAGTAATCACCAATCAAAAGGAAATTCTGAAAGGCAGCAATGAGCTAATTATAAAAATCGCCACAAGAAATAAAATTGTCCTCTCTGGTTATGCACAAGAAGATAAAGAAAAATATCAGAGTATACTCAAAAAAGAAATAGAGGAAACATTACGCAGAGCTCTCCTGCCCGCTGAGCTTGAAATAAAACTTGAATTCTTACAAGCTAAAGACAATTACCATCTAATACTTGCTGACTTTTTACTCGGAGCAATGTATGATAGCATCTATGCTGAAGAGATCTCCCCTTTGCCCAAAAAAATTTTTGACATAAATCAATTCTATCATATATCACTAGGCAATAAGCCTGAAAGGATTTTAAGCGATCTCCAGAAGAACAACAATATTAAAGAAGCTGCACTCCTTGCTCTTGATTTTTATAACAACAAAGAAGAAAAATATCAAGAATCAGCTAAAAGCTTTTTGTATAACATTCTCCCAGAATTTCTTCAAAGGAAGGACTTTTCCCTGGAATTTGCCTCTCTGTTAGATCTTTTTCTCTCTGAGATAAACGCACAAAGGCACGCAAGTCCCACCTCACTTGAAGATCTCAAAAGAACCTCCTCTATTCTGCTTGAAATTGAAAAAGAAAAGAACTTATATCTTCCACCTTCAATAAAAGAAAGGTGCCTATATTACCTTGTCCATTATGAGGCCCATAGCGGAGTCTCTGCGGATCCTCAAAACTCTTACTCACAGCAATATGAGAATTTTTTTAAAGACAATGGTCATCTTATTTATCCATCTCTTCCTGAGAGAGTAAGTAAAAGGCTTGAAACAAAACTCATAGCACTGCAGAGCCTTTACTTTAACAACTTTTTATTTGAGGATATAATAAAAGATTTTGAGCCAGAGATAAATCTATATGAACAAACATTCAAGATCCTACACCAGAGAGAAAAAACAGATAGTCTATATGCCCGCCTTTGCGGCACCTATGCTCAGGCTCTTGCCTTTTGCGGATCTATCAATAACAACAAAAAACTAATATATGATGCTATAGACTATTTTAGCATTGACCTTCAGTATCTTGAAGAAGATTCTCAATTTAAACACCAATGCTTGAGCTTTTTGCTATCCTGCTACTGGATGCTTGAAGACATAGAAAACTATAAAAAAACATTTCGCGACATGGTTGAGGATTTTGATAATATAGATGAACTCCTGCATAAAATCGAAAAAGCCCGACTCTCAGAAAACGAAAAAATCTTCAGGCTCCTTGATTTTATGAGATATGCAGAGCTTGCTGAGAGACTGGACTTCGATAATCTATCTGCAAAAAGCAAAAAGACGCTACTGGGGCTTACAGAAAAATATAGCAATAAAGCAATTTACTACCCATACAACCTGTTTATAAAGTGGAATGCGCTGCTACAATTTCGTTATGGATGCACAGAGAAAGCCATGCAACTCCTGCAACTCATAGACAAACCTATAGATAATTCAATATTTTATCAGATGACAGCTGCAATTGCAAAAATGATGATGAGAACCATAGAACAGAATAATCAAAGGGATGAAGAGATAAGCAACACTATAAAAATTTTAAGATCACAATATCCGGGCTTTAAGAGATTTGCCGAGGCAAAAAATCTAAGTGACGATGTTAAACAAAATAACCATACTATCGAGGAGATTGTGAGGCTGATGCCCTACTACTACTCTTGAGACTCTTCCATGCAAGTTCTTCAAATCTGCGGCAGTTATCAAATCTATAGCCATTTGCTATTAAATACTTTATAACATCCTCAAGGGTATAAACAAAATCTTTCTTTTTAGGTCTAATAGTCCCCACATGCATGAGCATTATCGTCCCATGGTAAAAAGGTGTATCAGCGCAAAAAATTTCATAATTGAACTTGTTTACTATAGCATGAAGATTGTTTTTCATATTGAGCCTTTTTTTAAAAAGCTCCATGAATTCCTCATTGCTTAAATACTCTGGCTGATCTTCACAAACCCAGTCATAGCTTCCAAGATTTACATCAATATGAACATATTCAAGCTTCAAAGCAGCCTCAAGCATCCATGGCTTGTCTATATGTTGCAATCCAGGGGAGCGCCATATTCTTGTAATCTCACGACCTGTAACCTTTGTATATAACAACTCAGTTTCATAAAGTTCATTGAGCAACTCATCCTCATTACGAAAATTCATATTGTGAGTAAAGGTATGATTCCCAATGACATGACCTTCATTTGCTATTTCTTTGACTCTGGCTGGATATTTTTTGATAAAATTCCCTGTGACAAAAAATGTGGCTTTTATTTTATATTTACGCAAAATTTTTAATATATAGCTCAGATTCTCATCATTTCCCCCACTGTCAAAGGTAAGAAAAAAGTTAAGTTCCTTTTCTGGATGTCTGATTATATTTTTGTTCTTGCGAAAATTCTTCACATCAACAGTGCAGTGACTTTCATCAATAGTCAGGTCAGTGGGAATTTCTTCTCTTGTATAAAAGCTGCTGCATGATGTCAACAACGGGAAAAAAACAAAGATCCATACAATAAAAAATCTACTTTTCATAATATAGGAGTTACCATAAATAAAATTATACTATGAAGACAAAAAAATACTTTCCTCTTTTTGGCAATATAAAAAAATAAACCAAGAGGTAATTATGAGATTTAAAGGTGTAATATTTGATCTTGATGGCACATTGCTTGATACGCTTGAGGACATCGCAGACTCCATGAATACAGTCCTTAAAACTTTTAACTATCCAACTCATTCTCTGGAAAAATACAAAATACTTGTTGGCATGGGTATGAAAAACCTGGTAACCAATGCCCTGCCTGATATAGCACGAGATGAAGCATCTATAGAAAAAGCATTCAAAATGATGTTTGAAGAATATAACCACAGATGGGATAAAAAAACAAAACTCTACCCTGGCATAGAAGATTTACTGAATAATTTATCATCAAAAAACATAAAGCTTGCTGTTTTATCAAATAAGATAGACAGTATAACTCAGCTCATTTTCAAAAAATATCTCTATAAATGGGAATTTGTAGCAGTCTTTGGCGAAAGAAAAGGCATCCCCCGTAAGCCTGATCCATACTCTCTTCTGGAAATTGCAAAGATAATGGAACTTCGCCCTGAAGAGATTGTGCTATTGGGAGATTCAGGAACAGATATGACTGCTGCCAATAATGCAAATATGTATGGCGTTGGAGCACTGTGGGGATTTCGCCTTGAGGAGGAATTACTATTGCATGGAGCAAAAGCTACAGTGAAAAGGCCAATGGATCTATTTACGCTATTTGAAAAATAGTATATACCAGAAGTTATTTCAAAATTTTATTAAAAAGGGAGCTTGACATTACAAATTTTTCTGTTATATTTTTAATAAAACAGGTTATGGAGATAGGTCATGAATGAAAGGATACACACTCCAGAAGAGGATGAAAAATCATTATATACAGAAAGATTTGAAAAAATTGCCAAAAGCTTTAAGAGAAAGGGTCTATTGGTTGTTGCTATTGATATCCTATTAACAGTAATAATTGCCATAGCATATGCTTCTGGTAAATCAAGCTCAATGGATCTGACAATCACAATTGCACTACTTTCGGTATTTACATTTCCCTTTATATTTTCATTTTTAAATAAAAGCTCACAACTTATGTCAGACATTGAATCCAATAGAGTTCAAATTGTAACTGGTGAGGTTCTTAAAATCAAAGAAGAGCAAAAAGGCAATAAAACATTTAAATTACTCATTATGGATAGAGCCAAAATCCTCATTGACTCCAGATTTTGTAGCGATTTTAAGGAAAATGACCGCATAAGAATTATACGGGGAGTATCTTCCAAAGTCCCAGTTCTGGCAGAAAAAGACCAGGAGGATAATTAATCTTACACCTTAAAAAATTCCATCTGAGCCTTTAAGGTCTCTGCCTGAGCGGATATCTCCTCAGCACTGGAGGCTATCTCTTCTGCAGAGGCTGCAACTGCCTGAGTTATACTGTTAATCTGATCCATAGTCTTTGCCATTTCCTGATTGGAGAGCATCTGCTCATTTGTAGACATGGATATAATCTCTGACATTTCATTAACCCTTTTGGTTCGCTCCAGCACCTCCACAGTTGAAAGCCTCTGCCGTTCTGCAGCCTCAGTTATCTTTGTGACAAGCTCTTCTGTGTGGGCTATATACTCAATAATTCTATAAAAGGCATTTCCCGTTTCATCAACATTCTTTCTGCCAGCTTCTACCTCCCTTAAGCCCAGTTGAACAAATTCCGTAATCCTCTTTGCACTGGCTGCTGTCTCATCAGCAAGCTTGCTTATTTCCTCTGCAACCACTGCAAAACCACGACCATGCTCCCCTGCTCTGGCTGCCTCTATTGAAGCATTAAGAGCAAGAAGATTTACCTGATCTGATATATCGCTTATGAGTCTTACCGTGTCAGCTATACGCTGTGTGCTCTCATCAATTCTATTCATACCCTCAATGGTGTTTTGCATAAGATTTTGACCTATGTTTGCCTGATCAGTAGTTCCCTTTGCCTTCTGGAGTGCCTCTACAGCAAGCTTTGCAACCATTTCATTATCATCTTTCAGCTTTTCCATTGACACAAAGGCCTCTCTGGTAAGGCGGGACTGTTCACCGGCATTCCCATTTATGAGTTCAATAGAACCAGAAATCTCTTCCAGAGATGCTGAAGCCTCCTCAACAGAAGCAGCCTGACTCTGTGCCCCATCTGACATCTTTGCGCTTGTTGCAGCCAGTTCCTCAGCAGAAGCAGAAAGTTGAACAACAGAATCAAGTGATGAGCTAATTGTGCCACGAAGTTTCCTCTGGAAGAGCTTGAAGTTGCGAATCATATCACCAAATTCATCAGCAAGAAAATCGTTGCTTTCTGCAGTAAGATCCCCCTCTGCAAGCCTTTTTAATATAGCTACTGTATTTTGAATTGGATTTGAAAAACTACGAGCAATAGCTCTGATGATGACAAAGGTCAACAAGCCTATAATGATCAGAGCGATAACAATCTCCACAAGGACAAACTGTATCTCATCAATAAAATCTCTTTTATCCATTGAAAAAATAAGAAAATCCCCTGTGGCAGGTATTTTCTTTTTATAAGAAAATACCTCTTTACCAAAAAAAGTGTAGCTAAAAATCTTACCTTCAGATTCTGTTACAAGTTTATTGATGTTTATAAAATTTTTTCCATCATCTACAAATTCCTTACCTATACTTTTCCCTATGGTATCTCTATTCGTATGAAATAAAGCCTTCCCTTCTTTATTTAAAATCATAAACCTTCCACTTTTGAAGATTCTATCTTCTGACAATAAAGTCTCAATTCTCTCAAGAAGTATAGTAGCGCCAACAAGTCCTGTAATTTTACCTCCAGAGTCATGAACAGGAACAACTGCAACAACTATCATCTTTCCTGTCATTTTGTTTATCACTGGCTCTGATATTATCTCCTTGCCTGTAGTTATAACAGAATTGAAATATGCTCTATCTTTAATATTTTTTATATCTCCAAGGCTATTAGGGCTATTGCCATTTAAATCAGCAACAAAAAGCATTTCTACATCAACACTCTTCTGACCATGAATGGACACTAAAAAATTCTTTATAGCATTTAAATTCATGCTCTTTACTTCACTGGTGTTTGCATAGACTCTCAACTGCTCAAGAGTTTTCTCATAAAGTGAAGATATAAATACCACATTTTTTTCAACCTTGGAAGAAACATTTGATGTCACTGTAGCTACTGTCTGAATATAGCTAATTTTATAAATACCCACAGAGGCAAAGATTAAAATGAGCATTATGGCAGATAAAATTGGTATTACTATTTTCTGGAATATATTCAATGGTTTATACTTTACATTGATGGAATCCCTATGGGCAAATAGAAAATGATAAAGCTTAATCTTCAGGTGATAATACATCAAAGCAACTGCAATAATCATCTCCAAAATACCTACCAGGCCAAAAAAAACAAGCTGCACAGGTGAAAGCAAAATGCCTTTGTTATAAGCAATTACAACAGTAAGGCATGGACCAATAAAACAACCAGTTGCCATGAGAATCATTGAAACACGAGGGAAAAGGGAAAGCTCTCTTGAAAGGGAAGCAGAATCCTCTCCAGAGATCAAATCGCTAAGTCTGCGAGCAAAATAATAAAAAGCACCTGTAAAAGAAAAAACAATCAATGGAGCTAAGATCAAAATAATAGATATAAATCCAACAAGGCCTTCAAATCCGAGGGCTATTATAAGTGATGCGAAAAAGACAATGGGATGAACAGAAAAGTATAGGAGAAAAATCCTTAGAAGCTCTTTTAAAAAATTTTGCTTTTCCTCAGAAGATGCCACAGACATATAAATACCTCTATTATTTTGATATTTTTATACATACACAACTCAAAAAATTTCAATTAATTCAATTTTACATTTCATCATCATTTAAAATATGAAATATATTTCCCTTTAGCAAAAAATTTTCCAAATTTTATAAAAGTTTAAGGAAGTCAAGTAATAAAAGCTTTGAGTGAATCAGCTTAAGTCTGATCTTATAAAGAGAGAGTGTGTAAAATTTTTGTCCAGATTAAGTCAATAGAAACTCTGGCAGCTTTAAGTAAGCAACTATTCCCAGCAAAATGCAATTTAATTCTCTGCTTCTCCAAAAATTTCCCCTCTGGATTTTTTCAGTTTTTCTTTTCTCTCAACCATTACATCATCTACTCGATTGAGGATTTACTCAGTTATTTTTAACCCATTTCCATCTTCCCATTGAAGTGGAACAGATTATACAAAAACAGAATCACGGTTAAGCTTTACAATTATCTCAACCAACTGCATATATTTTATAAAAAATATATAAAAACAAAAACTCAATTAAGCTTTACAATTATCTCAACCACCACAATATATTTTATAAAAAATATATAAAAACAAAAACTCAGTTAAGTTTTATAATTATCTCAACCACCACAATATATTTTATAAAAAATATATAAAAACAAAAACTCAATTAAGCTTTACAATTATCTCAACCACCACAATATATTTTATAAAAAATATATAAAAACAAAAACTCAGTTAAGTTTTATAATTATCTCAACCACCACAATATATTTTATAAAAAATATATAAAAACAAAAACTCAATTAAGCTTTACAATTATCTCAACCACCACAATATATTTTATAAAAAATATATAAAAACAAAAACTCAGTTAAGTTTTATAATTATCTCAACCCTCCTATTTTTCTTACGTCCTTCCTCTGTGGAGTTATCTGCAAGTGGATTTTGTGAGCCATAGCCTTTATAAGAAAACTTATCATGACCCAGTTTTCCCTTAAGATACTCTGCAACAGTTTTGGCTCTCTTTTCTGAAAGAGAATAATTATAATCCTTTTCGCCAATATTATCCGTGTGTCCCTCTACAATAATTTCCCTATCTGGATACTTTTTCTTTATAATATCTGCAATTTGTCTTAGCTTTTCCTCTGTGTCTTTTTTTAAAGCATAAGAGTCAAAATCAAAAAGCAAATCCCCCATGCGAACAACAATTCCTCTTTTGTCAACATCTGAATCAACTCCTTCAGGAAGTTCCTTTTGCAGATTTTCCTTTTCTTTCTGTTTCTCTTCATCTGTATAATTTTTATAGAGGCTATTTTCTGTTTTGATGTCCATGGCAAATTCTGCTGTGGCAAAAACTCCTCCACCGCTAGCGAATAAAAAAATAATCCTATAATTATCCTGTATATTCTTTGGCTTTTGAGATTTAATATCCCAGAAAACCAGCCCATCATTTTTCCCAGCAATAGCCACAGGGAAATCCGATGGATAATTCCCAGAAAGCTTTACATCAATATTATAGTGATAGCTTATGACAGCAATCTGCCTGCCATTTTCTTCTGTTAACTGTAAAAATCTATATTCCACAGGAAAAGTAAGGCTAAAGGCTCTTGAAAAATTGTCTATAACAAGCTCACCATTGGCAACCCAGTTGTCTCCAGGGTTGACGTCTTTCTCTGGAAAGGAGGGAATATGCCTGAGATTTGGCATATAATCATTTTTTCGAACTATAAAATTACCCTTAGGTTCAATTAAAAAATCCACTACAAATTTTCCAGTTAATTTAAAAACTTCTTTAAGCATATTTACTCTGTCAGATTTATCAGTGCAGGTGAGATCTATTATATTCCTTTCTTCGTAAATTCGTTTAAGAGAAGAATTGATGTAATATTTTACTCCTGCAGTTTTTACCATTTCAATGCGTTCACCCTTTGCTATGTCCCATCGCAAAGGGACTGCTGAGAGTGGTATGGCTGAAAAAAGTAATATAAGCAGGATAAAAGAAAAATTTTTCATAAGTAGCTCCAGGGGGAAAATATCCCCTATCTGCTTATCGGCAAGTTAAACTTTAGATTTCAGCAATTTTTTTAAAGTAAGAAATAAGATGATAAACGATGATCCCATAGGCCACAGACACATTCAGTGACTGCTTTAGTCCATACATAGGAATTTCTACAGAGCTATGGCAAAGCTCCAGAGCTTCATCACTTATGCCATCTACTTCATTTCCAAGGACAATGCAAAGAGGAAAATTATATATTGCTTCATCATAACTCTGACTGCAATCAGTATGCTCCAGTGCAACTATTGTATAGCCTTCGTTGCGCAAGTTCTTTAATACTGAAACAGTATCACAACTATGCTCCCATGGAACAGTATCAACACTTCCAAGTGCTGTTTTATCTATCTCCTTTCGTGGGGGATAGCCAGTATAACCACACAACCAGAGCTTTTCTATCAAAGCTCCATCAGACGTTCTAAATATGGAGCCAACATTATAAAGGCTACGTATATTCTCTGCCACAACAACTATGGGAAAACGACTTTTTTGCTTTAATTCATCTTTATCTGGTCTTCTTATCTTTAATTCTTCATCTGGAATTTTTTTCATAACTACAAAATCCATTAAGTTTATTCAGCAATTAACATTGAAGATTATTGAAACAGCTAAAAAATCACAGTAAAAAAAAGCAAACATAAAAAGTGATCAGTACTTATTACTTAACTTCTTTTTAAATAAAAATACTCTGTTATCTCTGAATCCTTCGGCTTTGGAGATAACATTTTCTTGATTTTACACTAAAAATTATATTTAGGAATAATTACTGAAAAGTAATGCTAAAACTGCTCAAAAGCAGACAGTAGAAAAATCTAATAAAAAAATTAAAATTTATTCACAAGAAAAAAAATATTCCGATAATTAAAACAGCAATAAAAATATAGGTTAGCTAATACACAGCTGACATGGTGATTATTAATTAGTTTTGCAAGAGGTTTTTATGAATATTAATTCAGTCCCTACAGAAGCAATATCAATTTACAATAAAGCTTTGGAAAATACCAGCAAGGGAGATCTTTCAACTGCAATGGCTGAATACCAGAAAGCCATTAAGATGTATCCATACTTTATAGAGGCCTATAACAACCTTGGAGAACTCTATTCTCTCATGGGCGATAATGCAATGGCCATATCAACATACAATAGAGCCCTTGATATAACAAGAAATCACAAAATACTTCTGAATTTAGGAGTTGTATATTACAATTCTGGCAACTATAGTGACGCCCTTAAATACTTTCTTGAATCCTTAAAAGAAAGATCAGACTTCCATGAAGGTAACTACTACACTGGCCTTACTTACTATAACTTGAAAGATTATAAAAATGCAGAGAGGTTTCTCCTTGCTGTTTTAAATAAAGATAAAATGCACCTTAAAGCAAGTTATATGCTCTCCCATATTTACTATGAATGGAAGAGATATAGTGATGTCATCGAAATTCTTAAAAACATATGGAGCATTGCAGACAACAAGGAGTTTATAAATAAATATTATGGATTTTGCTGTTTCCATCTTGGAAGATATGAGGAGGCTGTTAAATACCTCAGGCAGGCTATAACTCTGCATCCAGAATATGAGAAGTTTAAAAACTATTTAGAAAGCCTCACCTACGAAAACAAAATCAAAGAGGTAGGTGACATTGACAAAGCTATTACAGAACTGGAATCTCTAATGATGAAAGGAAACCTCAATCTCAGAGATGTCACAAGACTCAGCATGCTTTATATATTTAAAGGTGAAAACAAAAAGGCTGAGAAAATAGTCACAGAGTATAAAGAAAAATTTGTAAAAGTCCAATAAAAATATATCACTCCTTTTAAATAATTATCCGTAGAAAACTTTTATAAAAAATCCCTCTCGCTACCAAAAGAGGCGAGAGGGTATATAATTTATTGCTTTAAAAGTATTTTTAGGAGTTATTGCCGAAAAATTATTGACTTTAAAAAATAAGACTCAATAATCCTCTTGAATTTAAGCAGGTGAATATATGGCAGGTGACGATTCCTATCAAAAATCCATAGCACTGATGTGCCGTGATTTTCTTATGCAGGTTGAAAATATTCCTGAGCTTTTTCAGGAAAATGATCTCTTAGACAGAATCACCTCTGTTATCATTGAAGAAGGAGATGAAGATTTATTCCATATAAGGAATCTGGAGGCTCATCTCTTTAAATATACGAACAAACTCCTTGCCCTTTACTCACGGCAGCCCTTTAACACAAGGTTAGACTCTCTCTACAGAAGAGCAGAAAGCCTCAGAGAAATGTGTCACAACCTGCTAAGCTAAGCCACTAAGAACAAATCCTGAAACTTCCCTTTTCTATAAAGAGCGTTAATTCATTTACAAATCCTGCACTTCTTAAGGCATCAGCCAGATTTATTGAATCCTCTTCAAGAATTATCTGATTTGACTTATCAGTATAATTTCCATCCCATTCTTCAGAGTAAGTTATAATCATAAAAGCTGTATAAAGGCGAAGCTCTGGATAATCCTCTGATATAAATTCAAGTTGATCATCAATCTCGTATGGTATATCATAAAAAGTTCCATGGGGCTTCCAGCCAACACTTTTTGCAATTGATAAAGCCTCAAGCCACAAATCCTCATCACAATAGAAATATTCCCCATTTTCAACATTCAAAAAATGATAGCTCATAAAGCTTCCTCATTTATTTTTATTTTAAAAGCTCATTGAACATCCCCTGTTTTAGGAGAAGTTAATTTTCCCTTGGTCTTTTTCTTCTTATTGACTGTTCTTTTCCCCCTGGTTGAGGGATATGAGATTTTACTATCATGAGAGTCCTTCGCTTTTTGCCAATAAAAAGCCCCTTGAGAAAAGTTTGCATCAACCTTTGCAAGAAGACTATAAAATTTTAAAGCCTCTGCAAAATGTTCATTGGCTGTAAATCTCCTTTCAAAGGAAGGGGTATATTTTTTGTTCAGATTATCCAGGAAATAAATCCTGCGAGAAAGGATATTACAAATCCTGTCACAATCCTTTTTGGGTATTCTCATTCTTGTTGCTATAGGAGCAAAAATATCTCTGGCTGCGAGAAAAACATCATGAGGATTTTTTATATCCCTTGATATTCCATTATCAAAGACATCATAAAACAATATTGTAAGCAAAAGCGCATTGGAAAAATCCACATCATCTAACCTTGCAGTATCAAGCTGTGTAAGCCTCTGCAGGAGCATAGATTTTTTGTTAAGGGGCAATATCTCCGGGATCCAATGACTCAACACTCCAAATTCATCAAGGTATTCAAAACTTCTGGCAGAGGCACCACACTTCAATATTTTAAAAAGCTCATCAAGAAGTCTATTGGCATTGGATTGGACAATAAGGTGAGCTTTATCCTTTGCAGCCCTGTAATCGCTTCCAGAAATTTTAAAATTAAAACGAGCACAAAATCTTGCAGCCCTTATTATTCTGACAGGATCCTCCTCGAATCTAACTGAGGGATCTCCAATGGTGCGAAGCACCCGTTTTTTTATATCCTTAAAACCACCTGTATAATCTATGATGGAAGAATCGGAAAGATTATAATAAAGGGAATTTGCGGTAAAATCTCTCCTAAGCACATCCTCTTCTATTGTCCCGTAAATATTGTTATTTTGAATAACTCTACCATCTGGGAGTTTGATCTCAGAAGAGGCTGCGCGAAATGTTGCCACCTCAACAAATCTATCATGGGAAATATATACATGGGCAAGTCTAAATCTCTTACCTATTAAAAAACATCTTGAAAAAAGCCTTTTAATTTGCCTTGGGTGAGCGCCTGTAACTATATCAAAATCCTTTGGCTTCATGCCAAGTAGTATATCCCTGATACAACCTCCAACAAGATATGCCTCATATCCATTTTTCTTAAGCCTGTTGAGAATATCAATTACCCCTTTTTCGATAAATTTTCGTTCAAAAGTATGCTTACCTGAAGGAATTACAACAGGCTTTTTAATAGACGTTTTATTTTTAAAAGAACTGGGTAAAAATTTCATTAAAAGCCCACTTTTATATCAAATTTTTCTAAAGCCCTTAAGGCTCTCAAATAGAATGAAAGTTTTTTTACAAATATGGAATATAGACCATAAGCTCTCTTTTGTCAATATTTAAGAAATAAAGTTAATAAAATAATTTGATTTGACATGGGGAATTATATTTTTTTGACTACCTCTGTTACTTTTAGTGAGGTTATATGCTTGTCAAAAAATCTCTTTATTTTTGTTTATTTTTTCTGCTGGCTTTTTCATTTTCAGGATGCTCCACTAATAATTCGAATCTCAAATTTATTGCCTTTCTCCACGATGATGGCATAAAAGGATACAGTAGCCAATGGTTTGACCTTTCCGACGGCCTACCGAGGGATTTAATCCCAGAGCATATAACAGAAGATTTTCAGGGAAATGTCTATCTTACATCGGAATTTTCCGGAATATTCAGACTAAACAAAGGGGAAACTAAATGGGAAAACATCTCATCCCCAATTTTTAAAAGAAGAACTCAGCTACCTGATGTCCATGAATTCCGAGACATATCAGCCCTTTGCATAGACCCAGAAAATCAAAGCAGAATTGTAATTGCCACAAAACACACTCTTTATGAATCAAAAGACAGAGGCAAATCATGGCAAAGGATCAATGTTGTTGACAATAAGAACTCTTACTATTTTACATCCCTGGCTCTTGAAAAGGATACAATATATGCGGGAACCTCTTTTAATGGCATTTTAAAAATAACTTCAAAAGCCACAGAAGAAATAAATAATGGAATACCTAAGGAATTCTATGTGGGCCCATTCCATTTTTGCGAAGAGGTCTCTGCCCTTGCAATAATTGACAATACTCTATATGCAGGCTTTTTATTCGGCAAAGGTTTATATAAATCAGAGGATCGCAAAAATTGGCAAAAAATTGACATCCCATTTTCAGATACTGCCAGAGCCTCAATAAGCGCCATCTACAAATCCAAAAACTCTATACTCATAACAACCAGTGAAGGGGTATTTGAATTTAATCCATCGTCAGGCAGAGTTGAAAAGTTCCCTCTCAAAAAAGAGCTGCAAGAAATGTTAAGGGATGACAGGGTCAACATTATATTTTCAAAAGCAGAGGGTGAAAACCCTGCACTTTTTATAAAGAAAAATACATGGAAATACAGTGCAGAAAAAACAAGCCCCGCTGGCAATAAGCGTGCTTTATATGTAAGCTGGGGCATGATAGACAAAGATTTTGAGGGATTTTTATCAATAGTGGAAAGAACAGGATTTAATGCAGTGGTCATTGACTCAAAGGACGACCAGGGCATGATAAATTTCAAAGTGGATTCAAAAATTGCCTCTGAGATAAAAGCTATAAAAGAACGTGATATAACATCAATAATAGAAAGGCTTCACAAAAAGGGAATTTATATAATAGCCCGTCACGTAACATTCAAAGACAAACGCCTCTATGAGGCCTATGGCAATAAATATGCTATATGGGATAAAGTAACAAATAAGCCATGGGTTGGACTTCCACGGGAGCGGTGGTGTGACCCTTTCTCTCAATTTGTGCGCGACTATAACATAGAAATAGCAAAGGCGACTGCTAAACTTGGTTTTGATGAGATTCAATTTGATTACATTAGAACTCCAACTGACGGACTTGTAGGCAGATGTCTTTATCGCTATAAAACGGAAAGCGACACATTTAAATCAGAAATCCTTGGGGACTTTATACAACAGGCGGCAAGGGAATGTAAAATTCCCATATCACTGGATATTTATGGATTCAATGCCTGGTATAAATTTGGCAATATAATGGGTCAGGATATAAAATTCCTCTCTCGATTTGCAAGCGCCATATACCCAATGGTTTATCCATCTCACTTTGGAGCTTCTTTTTATAAAAGATATAGTGAGGAAGATCGACCTTATTACATAGTAAGGGATAGCGCCATAAGAGCAATCTATCATTCAAAGGGCAGAACAGTCATCAGGCTCTGGATCCAGGGATGGGATTATCTCTCTCCAACATGGGGGCCAGATTATATCCTTAAACAAATAAAAGGAGTTCACGATGGTGGTGGCATATCTTATTCTTTCTGGAGCCCATCGGGTGATCACTCCATGGTAGACAGAGCCTTAAGCAACAGATGATGATGGACATAGGATATATGAAAGGTAAAGAGATAATAAAAAGACTAAACCTTACCATCTTACTTTTTGCTATTCAAGGAATATACTTTATTTTATTTTTTTATAAAAATATTTCAGGATTTTCATTTAGCCTAAAAGATCTAATCTCTGCGTTATTTAGCTTTATTACACTACTTGCCATATCCTCTATTGTTGAAATAATTATCATAGAGCAAATATTGGCCCTGGTAATAATTCCCCTGCTAATCATTGCAACTGTTGCTCTCTATTCCTATAGGCTCCATACAGGATACTCTGTGGACTTTTCACTGATAAAGGACAATATAGGAATTAGCTTTTCTCCTGAGGCATTCTCTACAATAAGCTCTCCATTTAGTGCAGCAGATTTTATCTTAGCGATAATATTTGTTCTTGTGGCCTTACTGCTTGAGCTAAGATTCAAAGTCTTTAGCGCTAAAATAACTAAAAGCTACAAAAAAATAATTGCAGCAATTGTAGTTTTAGTTATAGCTTTTGCTATACCCTTTGACAGTGGCGATGAATTCACTCTCCTTATAAAAAGCATATTTAAAAATCAAAATAACCTCTATGCCTCTGTTCACACAAACAAGGAATTCCCTTACGAAAAACAATCTGTGGCACAAACAAGCTTTTCTCAAAATATTCCTTCTCTGAAAAAAAGACCTAATATAATCCTCATACTTATTGAATCCTTTAATGCAAATTTCACTGAGAAAAAAGCACCAGATGGAATTGATTATACTCCTTTTTTTAATTCTCTCATAAACAAAGGCTTGTATATTGAGAGGTTTTACGGCAACTCAATTCAGACCTGCAAGGGACAGGCTGCTGTTTTCTTTTCAATTCTACCAAGTTTTAATGGAAAGATCTTTGTTGATTACAGCGATCTTAACATAAAAGGATTCCCTTCCCTCCTTGCAGAAAATGGATATGAGACTATCTTCTTTCAGGCCTATCATAATTTAAAATTTGATAACACAGAGCACAATATGCGCAAGGCAGGATTTAACATTGTAAAAACTTTTGCAGAATTCAAAAGAAAAGAAGACAGACCCTATATATGGGGCTGGGGTGTTGAGGATAGAGTTTTTTATGAAAGATTTTTTGAATTCCTGGACAGTTATATCAAAAAAAATCCAGGTAAACCATTCTTTGCAGCACTTCCTACAGTAGGAACTCATATACCATGTGATGGATTGCCTATGGAACGCAGGGAGATATATAAAAATCCAGAAAACATAAAAGAAAAATACTCCAATGCCCTGAGACTATCTGACAGGCACCTTGAGGTATTTTTTAAACTCCTTAAAGAAAGAGCCTATCTTGACAACACGGTTATAATAATAACTTCCGATCATTCATTTCCAATGAAAGAGCATGGCATTTATAATAACGAGGTATGCTTTTATGATGAGGCCTTTAGAATCCCCCTGTTGATCCTCTGGGAAGGAGTGATCTCACCTAAAAGAATAAGAGGCAGAGTCTGTAGCCAGGTTGACATAGGACCTACTATTGCAGACATTGCAGGAGTCACTGGCAAGCATAATATGATTGGCATATCTATCTTTGACTCAAAAACTCCAGCTATAGTTTATTTAATCCAGCCATACAATGGCAAATTTCTTCAAACAGTGGACTATCCATATAAGTATATAAAGCATCTTAAAACTGGAAAGGAGTATCTTTTTAATCTTGAAAAAGATCCATTGGAAACCTCAAATCTTATAAATGCAAATGAATACTCAGCTATTAAAGAAAAGCTTCAAGGTTCACTTGAAGCAATATATACAAATCAAAAATTGATTGAAGAAAATAAGATTATAAGCAAATAAATTAATCACTTGCCTTTATGAAACTTTTCTGGAACAATCTCAACACATCCATCACATGCGTTATTTAAGGCCTCTATGTATTTATAAAATTCTTCACAGGAAACCTCACTTCCTTTGAGATAAAATTTTGCCTTACAGGTATCACACTCTGGAGGAATATATTTGGCAAAAGAGGCATTTTTCTTCTCATTATTGAGTATCTCTGGATAATCGCTCAAATCCCCAAGACCTTGCTTTTTTAAAAAGGCAACCCGTCTGTCTGTTTCATCAAGCACGCTTTGAATATTTCTGCTGTCAAAATAATACCTTGGTTCATAGCCATCTATACAATTGCCAGAACACTTTGATTTTATATCAGTATCACATTGTTGCAATGGCGCGTGTGCAACTGTTTTTGTCTTGCAGCCAAAATAAAAATTAATCAACAGAGGTATTGAGAAAATGATCGCAAATAGCTTTCTCAGATTCATAGAGGACTCCCTTGAAATATATTTATCAAAAAATAAAAGATAATAGACTATTTTACTACCATATACCCTTTTATTATATTGACTTATTTATGTACTGTCATTAATTTTTTTATAACTATAATAAAAATTTTAATCATACAATGAAAAGTGTTACTATACTCTCAAACCCCAAGCCTCCTTGCATGAGTGACAAAGACATCCTCTAAGGTTGGAGCAATCTTCTCTATGCGGAAATTTGTTATTCCCTGATTTTTTAAAAAGAATGATAACTCCTTTTTAAGATTAAAGCCCCTGCTACAGAGAAGATGTATGTCACTGCCAAATATTGCAGCCTCATCAATAAAGGATTGCTGACTAACACGCTCAAATACCTTAATAAAATCAGGAACATGAAGAGTATAAACATCATGATGCAAATCATCTTTAAGCTTTTGCGGCAAATCGCATGCTATTATCTTTCCTGCAATGATGAGAGCAATTCGATCACAGTGCTCAGCCTCATCTAAATAATGAGTTGTAACAAAAATGGTTCTGCCATTGGCAGAAAAATCATAGATTAAATCCCAGAAATTTCTCCTCATAACAGGATCAACCCCACTTGTAGGCTCATCAAGAAATAAAATCTCCGGGTCGTGAATAATTGCACTACCAAGAGCAAGTCTCTGTTTAATCCCACCTGGCAAAAAATCTACTCTATCATTTTTTCTGCCAAAAAGCTGAGTCAATTCCAAAACATAGTCAATTCTCTCTCTAAGGCTATTACCCTCAAGACCATAAATACTGCCAAAAAATTCAAGATTTTCAATAACAGTCATGTCACCATAAAGAGAAAACTTTTGCGACATATAACCTATGGAGCTTTTTATTTTATTCTGTTCATTGACAATATCATATCCTGCAACCATACCACTTCCACTGCTTGGCGACAATATTCCACAAAGCATTCTTATTGTTGTGCTTTTGCCTGCGCCATTGGGTCCAAGAAAACCAAAAATTTCTCCCTTTTTCACAGAGAAAGTGATATTATCCACTGCAACAAAATCACCAAATTCTTTTGTAAGATTTACCACCTCTACCGAGAAATCCATCACTCAAACCTCCTGCTGACCCTTATGACGCTTAAAAAAAACAAAAAGCAAGATAAAACCAAAAGCCCTATGATGCTTTGCCAGAGAAAAGAAATACCAATGCCTTTTAAAAAAATCCCACGTATTGCAGACATAAAATAGCGCATTGGATTAACTAAAGTGATAATTCTAAAAAATAGTGGCATAGCATAAATTGGGAAAATAAAACCAGAGAGCATAATGGAAGGTATAAAAAACAAAAATGTCGAAAGCATGGCCTGCTGTTGCGTTTGCGATATTGTGGAGATATATAAACCAACGCTCAGAGTGCAGAGAATATAAAGAAGACCACAAAATAAAAGCAAAATAAAATTACCATTAAAGGGCACCTTAAACCAGAATATGGCAATTAAGGAGATTATTATTATATCTAAAAACCCAATAATAGCAAAGGGTATTGTTTTACCAAAAACAAATTCCAGAGGGGTAACTGGAGAAACTATTATCTGTTCAATGGTTCCACTTTCTCTTTCTTTAACTACAGCCATAGAGGTCATCATTATTGTTATAAGGGCAATTAAAAGTCCAAGGACTCCCGGTAAAAAAAAATTTCTACTTAAAAGTTCTGGATTAAAAAGCGTTCTCTCTTCAACAACTATAGCTCCAGAGCGCAAATAAGTAGATCCCATACTATAGGCTAATCTCCTTAGATTTCTTTTAAAAAACTCAGCAGAATAATCAAGGGTTATGGCATTGACGTAAGATAAAATCACAGATGCGCGGGCAGAATCACTACCATCAACAAGTATCTGGATTTGTGCCGTGGTCCCCTTTTTTAGGAAGGTAGAAAAATTATATGGAATATGAAGAACCATATCAACATCACCTTGATCTAACAAAAGAGAGGCATCCTTATGGGAATCTATATCTGCCACATAGAGAAAATATCCGTTAGATGTAAACCTTTCAATCAATCTTCTGCTTTCATAATTTTTGCAGTCATCTCTAACTGCCATTTTTATACTTACAACATCTGTGTTTGCAGCATAACCAAAGACAAGCAACATGAGAACAGGAGAGCCAAAGAGAACCATCTTCATCTTTTTATCACGCAAAATCTGTCTGAATTCTTTTATAATAAAACTCTTTATCACATTTAATCTTATAAGCCTTTTCATAAAAACTTTCACCTGTATCAATTTTCTGGTAATGTGAGATTGATTTTTTTTACTGCAAGAGTAATGATAATTACGGCATAGATAAAAAGAAAAAGTATCTGCATCCATAAAACAGAGAAACCAACACCCTTAAGAACAATACCTTTTATTATAACCATAAGATACCGGGCAGGGACAATGTATGTTATTGCCTTCACCACAGAAGGCATATTATTAATTGGAAATACAAATCCAGAAAGGATGAAAGATGGAAGATAGGTTGCAACCATTGCAAACTGAACAGAAAGCACCTGTACCCTTGTTGCTGCGGATATAAATATACCAAGACCAGATGTCCCAATAAGAAATAAGATAGCCATTAAATAAAACTCAACAAAGCTACCTTTAAGGGGAACATTAAAAAGAAAATATCCAACAGATAAGGTAGCCACAACATCAAAAAGCCCTATAAAAAGATAAGGAATCATCTTTCCAAAAACTAATTCCCATGGCATCACAGGAGTTGTTATCAAAGTCTCAAAGGTTCCCCTCTCCCACTCCCTTGAAATTGTAAGAGAGGCAATAAGGGCAGATATGATTGCAAGTATAATTACAATAAGTCCTGGTATAATAAAATTTTTGCTCTCCAGCTCTGGATTATACCAGATCCTGTTTCTTATATCAATAGGTTGTCTCATTTCACTAAAGCCCTGTTTTTTAAGCTCTATGAGCTGAAGCTTTGCATTATATAGCATTGTAATAGTCTTAACATAACCTGTGGATACTATTGCAGAGGTAGAGTCAGATCCATCTGTAAGCAACTGAACAGTTGCAGAATTGCCGCTTTTAATTTTTTCTTCAAAATCTATTGGTAGAACTATAGCCATAGCACAAAGACCTGAGTCAATTGCCCTATCAACATCCTTATAGCTTTCTGCATAATCGACTATTTCTATGTATTCATTATGAGAAAAGTTTTCAATAAACTGCCTTGAACAAAAGCTTTTGCTTTGATCAAAAATTATTGTGCGCACATGCTTTACATCCATAGTCAGTGCATATCCAAAAAGCAATACCAATCCAGCAGGAGCAATCAAAGAAAGAATAAGGCTTCTCTTATCTCTTTTGATCTGCAACCACTCTTTATCAGCAATAGCAAGAATTCTTTGAATAAAATCAGGAGTCTTCATAATCACCACTTAACACTATTGACATAAAACAATTTTCAAGATTTAGCTTCTTTTCGTTTATTTTTATTCTTGACTGACCATTCTCAAGTAACATAGCTTTAATGGAAGCCACATCCCTTTTGCTGTCCTCTATAACAACAGATACAAACTGGCCTTCTCTTATTATTGCCTTATACTTACCTGAATTTTTTAAAAGCGATTCAGTTAAAGCAATATTATCAGAGGTTATCTCAAGGATAGTACCTGTGACAGATCTTTTAATCTCAAGAGGAGTTCCCATCCTGATAAATTTTCCTTCATGCATTAAAGCAAGCCTATTACATCTCTCTGCCTCGTCAAGATAGGCTGTGCTTACAACAATTGTTACCCCCTCTGTAAGGAGGTTATATAATATCTTCCAGAATTCTCTTCTTGACACAGGATCCACTCCGTTGGTTGGCTCATCAAGTAAAAGAAGCGATGGGCTATGAACAAGACAACAGGCAAGTCCAAGCTTTTGCTTCATGCCTCCAGAGAGCTTCCCTGCAAGCCTATCCTTAAAAGGACCAAGCCTGCTAAATTCATAAAGCCCTGGAATCTTTATTTCAATTTCCTTCGAAGATAGTCCAAAGAGTTTTCCAAAAAAAAATATATTTTCCTCAACAGTTAAATCCTCATAAAGCCCAAACCTCTGGGGCATATAGGCCAGCATCTTTTTTATTCTCTGCATATTTGAGGCAACATCAATGCCATCAATAATTATCGATCCATCAGAGGGTTTCATAATCCCTGCAATCATGCGAAGCAAAGTGCTCTTCCCAGCTCCATCAGGCCCAACTATACCAAAAATCTCCCCTCTATTTACTGAAAAGCTAAGTGACCTAACAGCCTCCAGATCTTTAAATTTCTTTGAGAGGTTAGTAATCTCTATCACCTTGCATCCTCAGCAATAATAATCTCTGCATCAGCAGGCATACCAGGCTTTAAAATCATCTCATCATTTTTGACTGCCACCTTAACAGCAAATACCAGCTTAACTCTCTCATCCTTCGTCTGAATAGTTTTTGGAGTAAACTCAGCCTTATTGGATATAGAAACAACAGTGCCATCAAAAAATTTATTGGGATAGGAATCAATGGTAACCTTAGCCTTCTGACCAATTTTAACTCTGCCGAGTTCCCTTTCATTAACATAGATATAGATCCATGGTTTTGATAAATCCCCCACTGTCATTATCACTGATCCAGGAAAAGCCATTTCCCCCTGCTCAAGAATGTTTTCTAAAACGACACCATCAATTGGAGAATAAAGGAGAGCATAATCAATTGTGGCATCAATATTATCCATAGCAGCTCTGGCCATCTTATAAGCAGCCTCCGCATTATCCAGATCCTTTCTGGAAACAGAACCGCTTCTATAGAGATCACTTATTCGCTTAAAATTTTTCTCAGCATTTTTTAAATTAGCAAGAGCAGAAAGCCTCTGAGCAAAAAGCTCATCGTGCTGTAGCCTTGCAAGGAGATCTCCTTTCTTTACATGAGAGCCCTCAGGTTTTGTAATTTCCACAATTCGACCAGAGATCTTTGAGCTTATGTCAATTTCAGTTACCTCAATAGTTCCACTTCCAGAAATTGAGCTATCACCGGACTTTTTCCATCTAAAAACATCAAAATATATAGTAGCAACCAACACCAGTGCTATTATAAAGATAGGCAAAAAAATCTTTCTAATCTTCATAAACCTCTCCCAGAATAATATTTTCATCTTCAACCCCACTATCTCTCTTTAACTCAGCAAGTGCAACATAATAAGAATAAAGAGCATTAATATAAAGAGTCCGAGCCTTTGTTAAAGAGAGTTCAGCAGCAAGGAGATCAGAATTCTTAATTACACCTTCTTTGTAGCTCTCACGGGCAATTCTAAGTCCTTCTTGAGCTGTTTTTACATTTTCCTTTTGGGATTGAATTGTAAGATATGCAGCAATGAGTTTTGAATAAGAGGAATTTATGCTTACAGCAATGGCACGTTTAAATTTCTCCAGTTCTTCCTTTGCCTGGTTAATCTTTATACTCTCTTCACGCTCCAGAGATCTCACAGTGTCTGTAGGAAAAAGAGATCCCCATCTATAAGAGGCAGAAAATCTCACCTGCCAGTTCCTCTGCCATTCCTCTTTTCCTGTAACAGAAGAAAGATCAGGAGTCATTGTTCCAAAGGGCGTGGTAATTGATGAGTCTATTTCATTGGGGTATGGCTTTGAGATGCCATAATACCCTCCAAGAAAAAAGCTTGGCCAGATATAGTAAGAGGAATAGACTTCCTTTAAATGTGTGGCTACCTCTATCTTTTTTCGGAGTTGTTCCACCTCTGGTCTACTTTTTATAGCCAGTGAAATCAGCTGATCAATTTTTTTATCCATATTCTTTAATGGCACTTTTTTAACATCCATCTCTAAGATATCACCTCTGGCAGCATATTTGTTTTCCTCTGACCCAAGGACATAGTTAAAATGCTCAATTGCTACACGGTTTTTGCTTTCTGCTGAAAAAATCTCTGGCTCATGATTGAGGAGCTGAACCTGAGCTTGAAGCAACTCAAATTTTGGCACAGATCCCAATTTATACATATTCTCAACATCCTTGAGATTTATCCCCAGAAGCACAGCAGACTCTCGGTGAAGCTTAATTAACTCCTCTGTCAAAAGCAGATCAAAGTAAGATTGAATAACAACAAAAGAAATCTCAGAGCGGATTCTTCGAACATCCTCTTTTGATATAATATAACTCTTTTCAGCAGCCTGCAGTGAATTATAAAAAACTCCAGGATTTATTCCAAATTTAAGTTGCACAAACTTTATAGAGTCCTCTCCATCGGACAGGCTAAGAAATCCACTTTCTCCATATTGCCTTGTAATAGATGCTTCTGATTCTACAACAGGCATAAGCTCACTCCAGACCTTGCTAACCCTCTCCTTTGACTCCTTTTCTTTTAAAGCTGCAATTTTATAATCATGATTGTTCTCAAGTCCAATTTTAAGGGCCTCATCAAGGGAAAGATATAGGGGATCTGCAAAAGCTGTTTTAGAGAATAAAAACATCAGAATATAGAATAAAAAAATTCTTTTCATAAAGAGGCCTCCTTTTTTTCAATACCTTGCTTTATTATGCTTAACATATTGCTCTTAAAAGCCTCAATGTAATTATCTTTAAAAATAATATCACTCAAGGGAGAATCCTCCAGAGGAATTCTTATGATATTAAAAAAGACAATACTGCCTATAATCTGAATTTGAGTCAAATAAGGGTTTAGTTCTCTTATTCTACCACTGGCAATCTCTGCCTTAAAAATAGATTCCACAAGAGTCATAACTGGAACAATAACAGTTGGCAAAACAATCTTTTTAAAGAAACTTCCTCCACTGGCAAGCTCCCTCATCATGATACGAAGATACCTTCTATCAATAACAGAGACAATATCAATATAACGTTCTATTAGTAAGTAGAACTTATCCAAAGGATCACCATCAACATTAGATGCTAACTCTATAATTGAAGATTGAATAATACTTGCGATATTTTTCACTATTGTCTCATATAAATTTTCCTTACTCCCAAAGTAATAATAAATCATTGCTTTATTAACTCCACTTCTTGATGCAATATTGTCCACCCTTGCACCGTCAAAGCCATAGTCAGCAAATTCATCCAATGCACCATTGAGTATTTTATCCTCTGTTGTAGCTTCACTTCTGGACATTCAAACCTCTTTATTCAACTAAAAAGTAAGTTAAACCAACCATTTAGTTAAATAACAAAAAAGTCAACCTTTTTATAAAAATAAATAGCAAAAATAATTGTCTTTTGATGGCTTTATTTTTCCATGACATATTGAGATTAAAATATCGAGTAAAATCATGAAAAAAATTTGTGTCTTTTGCGGATCAAGCACAGGGAATAATTCAATATATAGGGAAACAGCAAAAAATCTTGGCACAGCACTTGCACTCAACAATGTGGGACTTGTCTATGGTGGAGGAGACGTTGGCCTCATGGGAATTCTTGCAAGAGCTGTAATGGATAACGGAGGACATGTTACAGGTATAATACCTGAGCTTCTGTATAAAAAAGTACCTCATACTCACATAACAGAGCTCTTTGTAGTAAAAGACATGCACGAGCGTAAATCCATGATGTATAGATTATCCGATGGATTTATATGCCTACCAGGGGGAATTGGTTCCCTTGAGGAACTTATGGAGGTATTTACATGGGTTCAACTGGGATACCTTCAAAAACCTGTATGCATATTAAATATAAATGACTATTATTCACCTCTTCTTATGCAGTTTGACCATATGATAAAAGAGGGCTTTCTAAAAGAAGGTCATCACAAAAATTTAATTATAAAAAATAATATAGATAATATACTAACAGAAATGTTTTGCCATAAAACAGCTTATGAAGATAAATGGGAGTGATATGGATAAAGAAACAGAACTTCTTATAAGTGAGGGGATATTATCTCTTTGTGCAGAGCCTTCAAAAATCCCTGCAAAATCAATAATAAGGAGAATATCTGACACAAAAAATCAACAGGGATTTTTTACAGGAATAGATAATCAGGGCGGGCTCATTGTAATAAATGTAATTGATATAGCAACATCAAGTTATATTGCAGATGCAGGTATAATCAGACCAGAGGGAAAGGATAAGATATTTTTCTTTACTTCTAACTTTTCCACAAGCCCAAAGGCAAATGTTGCCATGGAGATATTGCAACAATGGCCACTATATATCAAGCACAAAGAATGGCAAAAAGCGATGGAAGAATTTATGAAGATATCCTTTTCGCCAGAATATATTCTATTCCTCAAAAGAGAAGACTCCCTTGACACCCTATTTATACCAATGCAGCAAAAGCTCAACATTGGAAGATTTAAAAAAACTGTAAATCCTGAAGCCTTATGTAAACAAAAATTCAAAGAACACCTTATGGCACTCAAGCCAGGAGAACATCTTACATACATAGCCCTAATCCCTGCAACATCGTCTTACGATCCCAAGTTCTATTCTATTGGAACAAAACCCCATGAGGAGACTCATATATCTTTAAAAAGCGAGCTCTTTAACTTTAAGCCAACTCACGGTGGACATATAAAGGCGGAGAAGCAGGAATCAGGCATTGTATATTATGTTGATGCTGGTTCCAATTACATAGGTAAAGGCACAAAGACAAAGCTTGAAACAGCAGAGGCAGTTGTTAAGGCATTAAAAAGAGAATTCAGTGGATTTAAATTTATACCTCTGGAAGGTAGAAGTGCCTTTGGGACAGAGCAAAGCTACTAAGGAGAATTTATCATGGACATGACATCACGCATATACTGTGAAAAACTAAAGCTAAGAGCATACACAGTTATAACACTTGATACAGCAAGAGAGATTACATCAATTCATCAAACAACCCCAAATGCAACAGTTGCACTTGGCAGAAGCATAACCGCAGCAGCTCTACTGGCTGCAACTCTCAAGCCAGAGACAAATCAAAGCGTGCTCATTAAATTTTCAGGAGACGGACCAATAAAAGAAGTTCATGTCCAGGCTGATGCCTTTGGTAATGTCCGCGGATATGTAGCAAATCCCTCTGTTGACATAACACATCCAATGGATCGGATCAGCTTTTCAAAAAGCATTGGAGCTGGACTTTTGACTGTAATTAGAGATATTGGCATGAAAGAACCTTACAGCAGCGTAACCCCTCTTTTGTATGGAGAGATTGCAAGCGATCTTGCATATTACCTTGTGTCGTCAGAACAGATCCCCTCTGCAGTTATAATAGGACTTAATCTGGATAAAGAAGGAATAATCTCATCATCAGGGGGAATACTAATTCAAACATTTCCTGATACAGAAGAAAGCGTAATCGAAATGGTGGAACAAAAAATTAAGGAAATGAAAAAACCTCTTGGGGATAGGTTGGGAGAGGGAGAAAATATTTACCAGATAGTTCAAGAGTTATTTGATGGCAATCATATAGAAATTTTAAGCGCCACACCAGTTAGACATCAATGCAGGTGCAATCACCAATCAACTTTACAACTGTTAAAGGTTTTCAGCACCTCTGAGTTATCGGAGTTACAAGCAGAAGGAGGAGCAAAAGTAACCTGCACCTTTTGCAAAAAGGAATATCAATTCACCCCTGATGAAATAGAGACCATAAAAAACAGACATAAGGGGGATTAGCCTCCAGGCATCAATTTTCGTTTATTCTATAAAGAGAAAGGGTTTTACCATTTTCAGCTATTTTAAAGACAATGCCATTTATTCCGGGATTTTCTGTTGCAGGCTCAAACTTTACCCGTGTCTGAGATAGAAAGAACTTAACAGATCTTTCTTTATTCATGCCTATAACGCTATCCATGGCTCCAGTCATACCTATGTCTGATATATATCCTGTGCCATTGTGTAAAATTCTCTCATCAGCTGTTTGAACATGAGTATGAGTGCCAAAAACAGCAGAGGCTCTTCCATCGACATACCATGCAAAGGCCTGCTTTTCTGATGTTGTTTCTCCATGAAAATCTACGATTATGATATTTGCCCTGTCTTTTACCTCCTTATAAATCTCATCAAATTTTCTAAAGGGGCAATCAAGGGGATTCATCAAAACTCTTCCCATGAGATTTATAATACAGAGATTAATTCCCTTGAAGTTAGACATAGTAAAACCCCTTCCTGGAGTATCCGGGGGATAGTTAGCAGGTCTGAGCAAATTGGGCTCTGTATCTATGATCTGCATAATCTCCGCACTACCCCATATATGATTCCCAGAGGTTATTACATTTACTCCAACAGAAAAAATCTCCCTTGCAACATCTGGAGTTAAGGAAAGTCCACCTGCTGCATTTTCACCATTTGCTATCACAAAATCAATCTTCTCTCGCTCAATAATAGTATTGAGCTTATTGGCAAGAATCTTTCTACCAGCCTTGCCAACTATATCTCCTATTGCCAGAACTTTAATTTCTCTCATGATATTAAATTTATTTTTAGTCCCCTAATTGTCCATAACTTTTTAAAAATAAAAAAGGCTGGCCTACACCAGCCTTAAGCTCTAAAGCATTGCAACTATTTATCTTGCATAATCTATTATTCTTGTTTCTCTGATAACAGTAACACGGACAATTCCCGGATACTTCAATTCTGATTCTATTCTCTGTGCAATTTCCCTTGCCATAGCCTCTGCTTTTTCATCTGATACAGCAGAATTATCAACCATAACTCTCAATTCTCTTCCTGCCTGAATAGCAAAGGTTTTTTCCACTCCCTTAAACTCAGAGGCAATTTTTTCAAGATTCTCAAGCCTCTTTAAATATGTATCAAGAGACTCTCTCCTTGCACCAGGTCGTGAGGCAGATATAGCATCAGCAACCTGAACAATCACAGCCTCAAAGGACTCAGGCTCTCTGTCATTATGGTGAGAGGCAATAATATTGACACATTTTTCTGATTCACCAAATTTCTTTGCCATCTCAGCTCCAACAATTGCATGAGCACCTTCTCCCTCGACAATACTACCCTTTCCTATATCGTGAAGTAGCCCTGCTCTTTTTGCAAGCTGAACGTCAAGCCCAAGCTCTCCTGCAATCATACCAGCAAGATTGGCAACCTCAATACTATGGGCAAGGACATCCTGACCATAACTTGTTCTAAACTTAAGCTTACCTATATTATAAAGAGCTTCTCTGGAAAGTCCTGGTATCCCCAGATTATAAGCAGCTCTTTCACCCTCTTCAAGCATTGTCTCCTCGATCTCCTTTGTGATCTTTTCTACAACCTCTTCAATTCTTGCGGGGTGAATTCTTCCATTCTGAATGAGTCTCTCAAGAGAAAGTCTTGCTATTTCTCTCCTCACTGGATCAAAACCAGAAATAACAACCACCTCTGGAGTATCATCAATAATCATATCAACACCAGTCAAATTTTCCAGTGTCCTGATATTTCGACCTTCACGACCTATAATCCTACCCTTCATTTCATCTGAAGGCAGAGATACAGTTGTAACCGTGTTTTCTGAGGTATACTCAGAGGCATTTCTCTGAATAGCTGAAACAATAATCTCCTTAGCCTTTTTATCAGCTGTTCGCCTTGCTTCTTCCTCAATTTTGTTGATGAGTCTTGCTATTTCAAATCTTGTCTCATTTTCAACCTTCTTGAGTAAAAGCTCCTTAGCCTCTTCGGAGTTCATCCCAGCAATTTTTTCCAGTTCAATTCTGTGCTTTTCAAACTCTTTTTTAAGTTCTTCTTCTTTTTCCTTAGTTTCCTGTTCCCTGATTTCCAGAGCCTTTTCCAGCTTTTGAATTTCAGCAAGTCTGCTATCTATTGTTTCCTCTTTCTGAATAAGCCTTTTTTCTATTGACAGAAGCTCCTGCCGCCTCTCTCGCATTTCCTTTTCCAGAAGATTCTTCTCTTTAAGCAGCTGATCCTTGGCTTCAAGGAGTAATTCCTTTCGTTTATTCTCAGCTTCTTTAAGTGCATCTTGGACAATCCTGTGAGATCTGGCTTCAGCCGAATTAAGTTTAATCCTACCCAGATATGCCCTAAGTGCATACCCAAGAAATCCGGTGACAGGGAGAGCTAATATTAAGAAAATAGTAAGCATCTAAAACCTCCCTTACCAATTAATTTCAAATTCAATGGGTTTCCCCTTAAGCACAGAACACTATATAAATTCTGTGCACTTTTTAGGAGATTTTAGCGCGGATTTTATCTGCTACATATGGAGGAACAAGTGTGGAAATATCGCCTTTATACATTGCAACCTCTTTTACCAGGCTCGAGGATACAAATAAGTTCTCATCCCTTGCCATCAAAAAGATAGTTTCTATATCCGATGCAAGCCTTCTGTTGATTGATGCAAGTGTAATTTCGTATTCAAAATCACTTACAGCTCTTAATCCCCTTATTATAAAGGAGATATTATTCTCCTTACAATAATCAACAAGGAGCCCGTCAAAGGATATTATTTCAATATTTTTGTCACACTCACTGCAACAGTGCCTGAGTATATCTATCCTTTCCTCTAAATCAAAGAGGTATTTCTTTGCACTATTGACAAGAATTCCAACAATTAACTTGTCACATATTTTAGTTGCTCTCTCGATTACATCGAGATGCCCATATGTTAAAGGATCAAAAGATCCAGGATAAATTCCAATCCGCATAAATCTCCAAAATTAAATAGTATGTAAATAATAATATTTAATTATTATTCTGTCAAGAAATAATAAAACAATGTTACAAAAACTGTAATAAAGTTTCGCTTTATTTTTTAAATAAATCCTCAACATCTTCTCTGGAGGCGCCACTCACATAGTCACCATCGCTTGTAACAAAAAATGGCACAGCATCTATAGCAAGGCTATCAGCCAAAGTCTCTGCTTTTTCCAGAATCTCATACCCCTTTTGACATTTATAAAGAGGCAAAACCTCAGCTTGTTTCCAATCATCCTTACTATAGGCTGCAAAATCAAAGGATGAATCCTTTAAATTTCTACAAATCGCCTCTACTGACTTTTCTCTGCCCTTTTCTCCATGAACAGAAAAAATTATTACCTTAAGGACAAAGCCATATTTTTCTGAAAGATTAAAAATGTCCTTACCTATTCTATTGCAATAAGGACAAAGGGGATCTGTAAACATATATAGAATTTTCTTTGTTTTAATTTTTTTAGGCTTCCACACAAAGGAAACACAATCATCAATAGCCCTGATCTCAGACACAAGCCTCTGTTTGTTTACATTATACATTGCTTCTGCAGTGATATTTGTTCCCTTTTGATACATTTCTCCTGTTATGAGAAAATTTTTATTACCATAAAATGGTATTATCTTATTATCTGTTTTTATAATAACCTCACAAAGTCCATTGACAGCTCTTTTTGAGATTACAGAAAAATTTTCCAGTTCAAGGGTTGAAGATATGCTATTGCCATCAATTTCATCACAGACATCTGCCAGAGCAAAAGTGAAAAAAGTAAAAATAAACATTATTATTGATAAAAAAATTTTCATTAAAATTCCCCTAAATTTGTAAAAATTACTACCAGCCTTAATTTTTAATAAGACCAACACTATTACAACTTGCCCTGCCTTTGCTTTAAAATACATAAAGAGCGTAAAATAATACTGCCCTTGAAATAAATCAAGAAATATAACAATATCCTCTAAAAAAGAAAAAGCTGAATAGCGGATAAATGAAAATACTTTTAGTGCAAGGTAATGGAATTTATTACCCCCGAAACTAAATCTCGGGGGTATAAAGCATTGCTTGAGCAAAAAGGTTAATAGATAAATAATAATTTTACTCTGGTTTTTTCACATCAAACTTTTTAATTGTCGGTTTGGCTGAATTTACATCGGGTTTTGCAGTATCAACATCTGGCTTATTTACCTGATTAACAGCTTCTTTTGCTTCATTCTTCTTTCCTTCTATGTCGCCTTTAATCTGCTCTGACTGAATTTTAGTTGACTCTTTTAAAGCCTCCACATTGGCTTTATCCATAGCCTTTTGATCTTCTACTCTTTGTTTATTTATATCCTTTTGTTCTATTACAGCCTTTCTTATTTCTTCTCTCTGCTCTTCAAACTTTCTTCTTATCTCTTCACGAATCTCTTTTATCTCATCTTTTATTCTGCGAATATTTTCAAGATTCTGAGCCTTCAACTCACTAACAGATATGGGCTTACCCTTTTCAAGAGATGCCTCCTTGCCAGCTTCAACTATTACAGCATCGCTTTCTGTTTTATCAGCCTCATGAACAGCAACAGCACCTTCTATACATGCTATTTTGCTCTTGCCCTCATTCTCCTCCACAAGAAACTCAGTTCCACGAACACCAGCAACAGCAGTAGGAGTGGATACCTTAAATTTTTCACCCTCTGTTAGTTTACGTGAAACCTTAGAAAAAAGCTTACCCTTTTCAACGTAAAACTCGCTTAGCTCTTTATTTGTTTGTAATTCTTTAATGAGTTCCTTCATCACTACAGAGCTGTTTTCAAGAATTCTGATCACGCTGCCACTAAAATAAATATCTACCACAGAATTTTTTCCTGTCTTAACTACCATACCCTGAGTTATTGGATCCCCAGCCTGGGCTGCCTTTTGTTGGCCATCAGCAACTACAGAAACTTCACCCACAACAAAATTTATTATACCGCTGTTTGCAGCTTTAGTTGGAGCCTCTTCCTTTTTACAGCTGGCTGCTACAAAAACAATTGCCACTGTTATTATTATAGAAATAATTTTTTTCACAAATCCCTCCATTAAAATACTTTTTTATTATATTCAAAACTCTTTTTTAAAACAATTAACAATATTAAATCCAAGAAATCAACCAATTTTTATTCAAATTTAAATTTCCCTGGAAGCATCAATATATCTTAAAACCTTTTCCATTAAAAGACCTTCCTCAATTGGCTTATTTATATAATCAGTGAACCCATATCTATGGAGTTCATCGGTTATGACAACATCTACATGTCCCGTGCTTGCAATAACAGGAACATTTTTATCTATATCTCTCAAAACTCTTATAACCTCATAACCACTTAAATCTGGCATCTCAAGATCAAGAATCACA
This sequence comes from Spirochaetes bacterium ADurb.Bin218, assembly GCA_002069965.1. Lineage (GTDB taxonomy): Bacteria > Spirochaetota > UBA4802 > UBA4802 > UBA5550 > UBA5550. The sequence goes on from MWCI01000010.1 coordinate 46,291, forward strand.
AAATCAAACTTCTCACTGCTATTACAAAAAATCTCAATGGCCTCATTGCCACTATTTGCAATTATAGGTAAAATTCCATTTCTACGCAAAAGCTCACTTAGATGAAGAGTTATGAGACTATTGTCATCAACAATTAAAACCCTTTTACCATCTGGTATATAAGCCAAAGCTCTACTCCTTTCAGTAAAAAAACTAATACTATTTTGGGCGGATTCAAAAAGAAAATTTGAATCCTTTTTAAATGCAGAAATATCTTGAAAAACAGCAATAACCCTCACTGGAGACAGATCGTGATCCCACTCAACAACGTCCCCTTTAGCTAAAAGCCAAACCCATGAACCGTCAAATCTCTTTAGCTTTAATTCGCAGCAAAAAGATCTCCCGCTTTTTATCCTCTCCTGTAGGCTAAGGTAAACCTCCTCTCTTAAAGATGGTTCAACCAATTCCATTAACATAGACCACTTCCCTGGAAAAATTGAAAACCTATATCCAAGCATAGAGATCAATCTTTTATTGGGTTTTATAATATCATCTCTAAGATTCCACTCGCAAAGCCCATCTCTCACCGAATCAAATATGAGCTCATATCGCAATGCTGTCTCTTTTTTATATCTTGCAAGCTCCTGAAATTCTGTTTTATCCTCTATATAACATATATAGATTTTTTCTTCATGAAAACCAATGCTTTTTAAGGGAATAAACAAAAAGCTAAAAAAGGCCTCACCCCTACGGGAGGAATTTAAAAGACCTGATTCCACAAGCTTATCAAAGCTATATAAAGCCTCAAAAGAAAAAGTTGACGTTCCTTTATATTTTTTGCAAAACCAATCTGAGGAATTGGGATCCTTAAGTATATTAAAAATAACTTTCTCTGATTCAACACCCAGTAGCTTTCTGGCTGAAAAATTCATAAACACTACATTTCCACTGTGATCAAGCACAAGTATAGGGGTTATAGCTCTTTCAAAAATTCGTCTGTAAAGATTTTCTCTCTGAGAAATCTCCATTAAATTTTTTTCCAGAATAGAAATTCTCTCCATTAATGAGAGAGTTTCATCACTGACCCTTCTCCCAAGGACTATGTTATTTATAAACAAAAAAACAAAAAATAAAACAAGGGCAACAGTGCCTGTCTTTAAAGCAATTGCATAATTCCCTGTTAGGGCTTTTTCATTATTTGGCAAAATCCATTTCATATAAAGTCTTTCGATTTTTTCTTTGCCATAAGTTCTTGTAAAATCTATCAAAGCCTGTTTTAACTGTTCATTATCATCTCTGACCAATAAACTATGAGATACAGCGACAGAAACATAATCAGAAAGAGTAAGCCCATATTTGGTGATTAAATCATCAGATACAAGATAGCTGGGAATCAATGCTGTATCATAAGCACGGTTATATATAAGGGAAAGGGCTGAGTCCACATCCTCAATAAAAATGACACTCTCGGGATTGAATTTCCTGATTATGTCAGATAAGCATTCATAATGCAATCGATTTCCTGAAACAACAACTCTCTTATTATTGATATCCTCCAGAGAAAAAGATTTATTGTCCTTTGTTACAAATAGATACGGTATTTTGAAAAAATCCCTTACACTGTAGTATCCGTCAAAAGAAGTGCGATTTCTGCAGCTAAGAATTATATCAGGCTTTGCAGTGGTTATAAAATATGGAATTCTCTCCTCTGGTATAAAAATAATTTTATATTTAAGATTATTTATGGAAGAAAAATTCTCTATAAAATCTACCCATAATCCTGCAGGAGAGGTTGAATTCATAAATAAACAGGGATAATTATCAGCAGAACCCACAATGGATAGATCACCAGCAAAAGCAAAGTGTGTAGCCCAAAAAACAATATTCCAGGCCATAATTTTAGCACAAATTTTACTTTTCATTTTAAATGCCGACTAATGCCATATCATAGATAAAAATAAACAGATTTCATGGCAACAATCAAGTTGAAATACCTATTTTTTAAAAAAAATTTCTCAAAATTGCTAAAATTTTTTTTAATTTTCACCACCTCCATCGTTTTTACTAAAAAAGCAAACCTGGAGGTTTTATGAATAATTACGCAAATGCAACAATTGAAGGATTTGTAACAAAGGATCCAGAGCTTAAAAAGACAAAAACTGGCAAAAGCGTATGCACCTTTTCTCTTGCCATAAACCACTACTCCAAAAATGAGAATGAACCGCCAAGGGTATCATTTATTGATGTAGAAACATGGGAAAAAATTGCTGAGCTATGCCATAAAACGGTTACCAAAGGTAAAAGAGTAATGATCATGGGAAGTCTCAGGCAGGATCGCTGGGAGGATTCAAATGGTAAAATGCAATCAAGGCTAAAGATTATTGGCAACGAGATTCGCTTTCTTGAAAATCCCAAAAAAGGTGACCAAATTTAACACAGAAACAAAAATATACTCCTGATCTTTTGCCAGGAGTATATTTAAAATTAAAAATAATAAAAATTTAAAAGGGAATCTTGTTTGTCCTTGTCCAGAGTTTCATATCCTCTGCTGATTTTATGAGCTCTTCTCTGAACTGTTCATGGGCAAGGTTTATGAGACACTCAGCTCTGCCCCATACAGATCGAGCCTTCATATTGTAAATGCCGTTTTCTGTAACAAGATATTGAACCATTGTTCTTGGAACTGTGACAACAGAGCCTGGCTTAAGCAGAGGCTTGATCCTTGAATGCAGGTTACCCTGCTTATCTTTGTATGTTGATTTAAATGCAAGGAAACTCTTACCACCCCTTGAATGAAAAGCACCTATGACAAAATCAAGCTGTCCACCTGTTCCAGAGATCTGGCGCAATCCAGATGTTTCAGAGCACACCTGAGATAGCAGATCCACTTCAACAATATTATTTATTGAAACTACTTTATCGTTTTGTGCAATAAAATCTGGATTATTTGTGTGATAGACCTTACAGGAAGCTGTCCGTGGATTATCATGCAAAAAATCATAAGTTTCTTTTGTGCCAAGGCAGAAGGAATATGTACTTTTATTTATATCAAAGGTCTTTCTGGCATTGGTAATCTTCCCAGCCTCATACATTGTTACAAAGGCATCGCAAAACATTTCACTTTGAATTCCAAGATCCCTAACATCAGAATGGGCAATCATCTCCCCAATTGTATTTGGCAGAGATCCTATTCCAAGCTGAAGGCATGAGCCATCTTCAATGTGAGGAACAATGTATTCGGCTATCTTTTTCTCCTCAGGAGAAGCCTCTGGCATCTTTGGAGTTGAAAAAACTGGACTATTGCTCCCTTCAATTATATAGTCTATTTCACTTATATGGACATACTCATCATTGCCACCAAGACATCGTGGCATATTCTCATTCACCTCTACAATTTTTATATCAGCCCACAGAGCAAGTCCTCTGTTGTGAGAATTACCCAGTCCAAAGTTGAAACAGCCATTTCTGTCCATTGGAGTAACCTGTGCACACCAGATGGTAGGCTTAAGATGAATTAGATCTCTATGATGATATGCAAGCAAAGTTGCCTCGTGATAATTAAAAGGCAAATGGCAGGCAAGATTTTTATCCCCGGCCATTCTATCCAGAAGCGTAAAATACCAGCTAAAATACATAAAAGATTTTTGCTCTGGATCGTTTTGAATTACAGCTGGAAAAGGTGGAACTGTTCCTGTTCCTCTTATTGCAACATTTTTAACCTGACCCACTCTTTTGCTCAAAGCTATATCAAAGTCAACTGGTTTTGTAGCAAACATACCATAGTCGATTATATCATTTGACTTAACCAACTCAGCAGCTTTTTCAGCAGAGATAAGTTTACTCTTATACTCAGCAAGGTAAGTATTCATAGAAAGTCCCCCGTTTACTTTTTATATTTTATATTTTGTTACAAAATAAGGGTATTTTATCATATTTTGCAAGGAAAGAATGAGTTATTTGTATGTAATATTAAATATAAAAATACTGTAGTGGAAAATACTACAGTATTTTTATATTGTAGTTGCAATTTATTTATTATTTTTTATAAAGTCAGATAATTTTTCAAAGGGGACTTTCTCCTGCTGGCCTGTTTTTTGATCTTTAACAGTGGCCTCTCTGCTTTGCACCTCATCTTCACCTATGATTACTGCAAATCGTGCATTTTCCCTTTCTGCTCTTTTAAACTGAGACTTAAATCCCTTGACCTCTGGATCCACATCACAGGATATTCCAAGGAGTCTTAATTTACGAATAAGAGCCACAGACTCCATAAAAGACTGGCCTCCTGTATGGATAAAAAAAACATCAGTTCCCTTTGCATCAATAGGCCTGTCTTCTATTAAAAGATTTATCCTCTCAATACCTGCTGCAAATCCAACTCCAGGAGTAGGCTTCCCGCCAAATTGCTCCACAAGATAATCATATCTTCCACCACCTGCAAAGGCATTCTGTCCACCAAGTTTATCTGTTACAAACTCAAAAGTTGTCTTTGTGTAATAGTCAAGGCCCCGTACAAGATAGGGATCCTCTGTGTAGGCAATATTTCCCAGATCAAGGTATTCTTTGACCTTTTCAAAGTGCCCTTTGCAGTCATTGCATATAAAATCCCTTATCGCAGGAGCATTAACCTTTAAAGAAGAACAGCTTTCATTTTTACAATCAAGAAGGCGCAATGGATTTGTTTCCAGTCTCCTCTGACAATCCTTGCAAAGCTTATCATGATTGCTTTTGTAATAATCCCTTAGCTTAATTATATATTCACTTCTACAGCTCCTACAGCCAATAGAGTTTATCAATATCTTAAAGGAATCAATGCCCACCTTGTGGGATATATCGTTCACCATGGAAATTATCTCATAGTCATAATATGGGTCAAAGCTTCCAAAAACCTCTGCTCCAAACTGATTAAACTGACGCAGTCTTCCCCTCTGAGGCTTTTCCGCTCTAAACATTGGCCCACAATAAAAAAACTTGCATATAGATAATCTATTATACTCACCATTTTCTACATAGGCTCTAACAACCCCTGCAGTGCCTTCTGGCCTTAAGGTTAAACTCCTGCCTCCTCTGTCCTCAAAGGTAAACATTTCCTTGGATACTATATCTGTCTCTGTTCCAATTCCTCTTGCAAAGACCTCTGTAAATTCCATCACAGGAACAATAATTTCTCTATAGTTATAACTTTGAAAAACACTAAAGGCACTCTGTAAAACAAAATTCCATCTGTCTATTTTATCAGGGAATATATCTTCCACTCCCGGTGGCTTTGAGATCATAAAACTACCTCTTATCATCAAGTCTTTTACGAAATATTGCATCACCATAAACTGGTTTATCAAATTCTATAACACAAATAGATCCAGGCCGTGCCATATCAATAAGGTTGCCGCTTTCATCTCTTATATTTACAACCCTGTAGCTGGAATCAAGGATAGAATCTCTAATTGGAAAAATTCCATCAAGGAGATCCTCTCTGTAAATTGGATTAAATGTCTTCAGTTTTATTTCCTTTGCTGATTCATCTCCCTCAAGCCTGTATCCAGAGAACAAAACCTTTTTAATATACGGCACACCTGTAAAACCAAGATTTCCAAACTCATTGAAAAGATCATTTGTATAAGGTCTATGGCTTATAAGATCAAGCTCCTCAATAAAAAATGGCAACATCTTCTGGAACTCATCGGTTCCAGCTATTTTTGAAGCATATTTATAAATACGAGTAGTATTTGCACAATGATAAAGAGACTTCATCCTTCCTTCAATTTTAAAGGCATCAACTCCAGCGTCAATATACTCCTCAAGCCTGTCTATAATGCAGAGATCCTTTGACGAGAGGATCTCTGTTCCCCTTGCATGCTCAATTATATCAAGATATGAGCCTGGCCTCTTCTCTTCTATTAAAGAATATCTCCATCTACAGGGCTGAGCACAATCCCCTTGATTTGCATCCCTGCCAGAGAGGTATCGTGAAAGGAGGCATCTTCCTGAATAGGCAATACATAAAGCCCCATGGGCAAAGACCTCAATTTCTGCACCTGTATATTCCTTTATTTTCCTTATCTCATCAACAGAGGCCTCTCTTGCAAGGACAATTCTATGAAAGCCCGCCTCCATCCAGAATTTAACAGAAAGATGATTCAAAACATTCATCTGAGTAGAGAGATGAAACTCACACTTAAGACCATTTTCTTTAAGGAGAATCATCATCCCGGGATCAGAGACCATAACTGCATCAAAGCCAAAATCTGCTATCTTTTGTATATATCTTGAAGCTGATGGGAGATCTCCCTCGTGAAGATAAGAATTTAGCAAAAAGGTAGTCTTTACGCCACGCTCCTTGCAGTAGGCTATCCCTTCTTTAATCTCCTCTGTAGTAAAATTATCTGCCTGAACCCTCAGATTAAATTCATTCCCACCAAAATATACATTATCAGCACCAAATTTCACAGCAAATTTAAGCTTCTCAAGATTACCTGCTGGTGAAACTATTTCTACACTTTTCATTTTACACCTGTGAAAATTTTACATCTGCAATTATCTTATCAACGTTTGGCACAGTAATATCGTCAACTCTTTTACCTCTCACAGGATGAGCGCCAAAGTCTGTCATAATAGATTTATTACCAATGGCGCTTTCAGGGTAATCAGCATACTCAGTAGTATATAAAGGGACTTTAAGGCTATGGGCAGATTTTGCAGCCTCAAAAATACCTCCATCCTGCGGAGCCTCCACAATATAAACAGCATAAGAGAAAGCACAAATTACTCTATTTCGAATATAGGCAGAAAACTGATCAGCCTCTGCACTTGGGGGAAAAATAGAAATGCAAAGCATCAATGATGGATTGTAAATATCTTTTAAAAATTCAGGAATTTGCAGTTTCAATATACCATAAGGCACAAAGGCAGTTGTCACTCCTCCAGTCTCCAGAGTCCCTCGCGTGGCAGCAAGACCAGCACCTTTGGCAAGTCCTGTAACAATATTTATCTTTTTAACGCTTAACTCCTTTGCTGCCATATAAGATATAAGCTCCCCACGTTCGCTTATGGTTCTTTCCCCCAAGATAGCAGCTCCAGGAATTTTAAGAATATTTTTGTTTCCAAAGACATATAAAAAAGGAGGTATATTATTCCCTAAAAGTTTATGAAGTCTTTCTGGGTAGTCCTTAGAAAAAAATGGTATAACCTCAATGTGAGCATCAAGAATATCCATGTACTCATTATCCACCTGTTCCATAAAGGACTCTGCCTCAATAAAAGCAGAGGCAACCTTCTCATTAAAATTAAATTCTGACCTTAACTCAGATATAGATAGCCCAAAAAGATCCGAAAGAGAAAGTCCTAAGGGTAAAATCTTTTTATAAATCTCCTTCAAAGTTGCAGGTCCAATTCCCTGCACCCTTTCGAGGGCAATCCAGTATTTTATGCTGTTCATAATAAATTCTGCTCGTTACAATATTGGATTCTTTATGTGCTCCTGAATATTTTTAAGTAAATCAAGATACTCTTTCTGTGCAAGAAGATGCTCCTTTACAAGGGCATTTTTCTCAAACTCAATTTTCAGCAATTCAAGCTCTGCCCCTCCTGCCTTTGCATCCTCTCCCTTTAAAATTTGTTCATTTAAGTCTCTGCCAAGCATCACAAGCTTCTCAAGAAGCCTTTGAGCAGAAACATCATTTTTCATCCTATCAGAGGTTTCCCTGTACTTTGTGGTTATTGGATGCTCTCTGATAAGCTCTGCAAGCTCCCTTGCTTTATTGATTATCTCACTATAATCTTCCATTTCTCTACCACAAAATCTTCATTGGATTAATAAGCTGCTCATTATGCCACAGCGTAAAGTGAAGATGAGGGCCAGTGGATAAACCTGTAGAGCCAACACGCCCTATAATTTTCCCAGCCTTAACATTTTCTCCGACCCTTGCATAAATAACAGACATGTGGCCATATAGAGTTTTATAACCATCTCCATGATCAATCACAACAGCTTTGCCATAAGGGCCATTCCAACCAGCACTGACAACAACTCCATCACGAGATGCACCTATTAAAGTTCCATAAGGAGCAGCTATATCTATGCCATTGTGAAATCTCCTTTCATTATATATTGGATGCCGTCTATTTCCAAAAAACGAACTAAATCTTCCACCAAGGGGTGATCTAAACTTTTCCCGTAAAACAAATTGACCTGCCAGTTCAGGAGTCATGTTTTCCACACAGGGTTTGACATCCTTCACAAAAATAGCCACTGGTTTTTTCTCTTTCTGAAAAAAAGTAATTATATTATAAAAAACAGGCAGCCTTTGCACCTCAATATCTTTAATATCAATACCATGTTCTTGAGCAAATTTAGGAATATCAGAAAGGCTAAAAACAAAATCCAGTCTACCCTTTTCTGATGGCACAACCACAACCTGTTTTTCCTTTGCAACTAAATCTTCCCAGAAAATATTTGCTCCTATCAGTGTATCAATATTCACCCCATAATTCTTTGCAATCTTCCAGAAATTATCCCCTTTTTCTACTGTAAGAAACTTAAAATCAATAGTATCAAAAGAGACCTCTTTTTGTAAAAAGTTAAGATAATTCTCTTCTGTTTTAAAGTATTCTCTATACCCCCTGTAATGTTCCTCTTTTATGTCGCTTCCATAAAAATGAAAAACTCCCAGAAGCAAAGAAAGAGCTACTGTAGCGCACAATATAATCAAAAAAATATTTTTTTTCATCCTATAACACCATTTAAGCTGTATTTTTTAAAAGACAAAAATATACCTGACAAAGCTTGTTTCTCAGGTAAAAAAGGTTAGTCTTTTTAAATATCAGAAGTTAACCCAATTTAACATTTAAACAAAGGAATAAATCAGGGCAAGAAAAAAATTTTACATATTCCTTTTTTTGAGTGAATTAACCATTTCTCTGAAGAGATCATAAAATTCCTTCAGTTCATCTTTATCCCTCAAAGGCCGGGGATTGGGCATTTTACCTTCAATTATTTCTTTCATATAATTTGACATAACAAGAATCGGGCCTGATATTCTATGAGTAAGACGCACAATCAGCACAAAAAGCAAAATCCCCTGGAGAACAACGCAGATCAAAAGAGTTATCAGCAATATTCTATTATAGTCTGTGAGACTTTTTATATTTTTAAGATTCCTCTCGTGATTCTTTACAAGAAGTTCTGATATATTGACAAATTCATTCCCTGCAATGGGAGTCACTACAGAATCCTGCATCAGTTGAAATATGTTATTTTCAATTTCGTTTATGTTATTGATCTTTTCATTATTATAAACTATACTTGCACTTATTGCAGCCATGATTATAATAGAAAAAACTGCAGTAAGAGCTATGACATAAAAGGCAGCTTTAAGCTGTAGCTTTTTATCAATAAGATATGTCTTTCTTTTTTTCATAAATACCACCTGAACTTGTTAAAAGTAATATTTCAAAACATCCATTTCATTCATCATCTTTAAAAAAAGCCTCACAGGAAGGCCTATAACATTAGTGACAGAGCCAGAAACACTCTCTATAATCATATCGCCATTTTCCTGAATGGCATAAGCTCCTGCCTTATCTGTATAATCCACAAAGGAAAGATACTTAAGAATATCATTTTCTTCAAGTTTTTTAAAGAAAACAGATGATACTTCATAGCCTATATCATTTATAATAAAATTTTTCCTCTTCAGTGCAAGAGACAGTCCTGTTATAACATTATGCTCTCTTCCTGAAAGAGATTTTAACATTAAAATAGCATCATGATAAGATGAGGGTTTTCCCAATATTTTTCCATCAATTGTTACAACAGTGTCCGCAGTAAGATAAAGTCCCTCTTCTCTATATTTTGATGTGATATAATTCATCTTTTTATTTACAATCCTCTGAACGTAGACAACAGGAGACTCACCAGGGGATACTGATTCATCTACCTCAGGATGTAAAACTGTTATATCTCCAATCAGCGAAGAAAGAATAGCCTTCCTCCGTGGAGATGCTGAACCCAATATAAACTCCATTATTTCAAAACTACCTTTTCATTAATTTTATAAACATTGGTAACGTTTTTAAGCTTCTTTATCCTCTTCATAATATCAAAGAGGTGGTCATTATTTTTTACCTCAAGAATAAATCGCAAAACCGCTTTATCCCTTGATTCAAGCTGCGCCTCTGCCTTTATTATATTGCACCTGACAAGAGAAATTTCATCAGTGATATCTTTAAGCAAATTTGGTCTATCAATAGCCTCAACAGCAAGCTTTACAGGATACTTATTGCTATCATCTTTGTCCCAGATTATATTTATAAATCTTTCACTTTCAATCTTTAATCTTTCCAGTGACGGGCAACTCTTTTTGTGAATGGTAATGCCTCTGCCCCTTGTAATAAAGCCAATTACCTCATCACCAGGTATAGGTTGACAGCACTGGGCAAGTTTTATCAAGACATTGCTATTGCCTTCGATGGATACTCCAACTTTGCCATTTCCAGATATATTTTTTATCTTTAGCTGCTCATCCTCAGGGATTTTTACACTGGCCTTTTTAATCTCTTTTTTCTTTTCTTCTTTCTTTTTGAGTTCATCATCCTGTTTATTTATATCTTCATTATGCTTTCTGAGCCAATTCCTGATTCTGTATCTTGCACTGGCTGACTTTACAAACTTAAGCCAGGATTCAGAGGGTTTGCCATTTTTACTGGTAATTATTTCTACAATATCACCACTTTTGAGCTTCGTCTTCAGTGGAACCATCTTGTTGTTTACCTTTGCTCCAACACAGGTATTGCCAACCTCTGTGTGTATCGCATAGGCAAAGTCCACAGGAGTTGCCCCCTTTGGAAGTTTAACAATCATACCCTTTGGAGTAAAAACAAAAATCTCATCTTCATAGAGGTCAAGTTTAAATGTAGAGACAAAGTCTCTTGTGTTCATAGAATCAAGATTCATATCGCTAAGGGAATCAATTATGGAAAGATTTTTGTAATCAGCCTTTGCGATTTTACCGCCCTCTTTGTATGCCCAGTGTGCGGCAATTCCCATTTCTGCAACAACATCCATTTCCCTTGTGCGAATCTGAATCTCAAGGGGAAACCCCTCAGGCCCAATAACAGTAGTGTGCAGAGACTGATACATGTTTGACTTTGGAACTGCAATATAATCCTTAAATCGGCCTTCAATAGGCGACCATATTGAGTGAACTATTCCAAGAATGGCATAACAATCCTTGAGATCCCTTGTTATGATACGCACACCTCTGACATCGAAGATCTCTTCAAGGCTTTTCCCTGACATAGCCATTTTGCGATATATTGAATAATAGCCCTTAGCTCTTCCCTTGACTTCAACCTCGATTTTGAGTTCCTGCAGTTTTTTGGTAATTATCTGCCGAACGTTTTCAATATAGTTTTCAATTTCATTTTGTCTTTGAGCCAGAGAGTTTTTTATATATTCATAATCCTCTCTGTTTAAAACATAAAAAGCAATATCCTCAAGCTCTGCAGCAACACGGGAGATACCAAGCCTTCGGGCAATAGGTGCATAAATATCAAGAGTTTCTTTTGCTATCCTTATCTGCTTATGCTCTGGCTGAAACATGATGGTTCTCATGTTATGAAGCTTGTCTGCAAGTTTAATTATTATAACTCTTATATCTTTAATTGTAGCCAGTAACATCTTACGCAAAGTCTCTGCCTGAGCATAAGACCTGGATCTGCTCTTAATGGAAGATATCTTTGTAACACCTTCCACAAGCATAGCAACATCTTCACTAAATTCATTTTTTATAAACTCAAAAGAATATTGTGTATCTTCAATAACATCATGCAATAAAGCAGCACTAATTGTTATTGTATCAAGGCGAAGCATTGCCAGAGTGATTGCAACTTCCAGCGGATGGATAATATAGGGCTCTCCAGATAAACGCACCTGACCTTCATGAGCTTTAGCTGCCACATCATAGGCCTTTTTGACCATGGCAATATCTGCATCAGGATTTTCCCTGAGGATTATCTCAATTAAAGTATCAATATCTCTTTTGCGAATTTTAAACTCAAATCCAGTCATAAGCTCACATAAGTCTGTCCGTTAAAAACCAATAATTTAATTTAAAACTAAATTTCTTAAAAATCCTAATATTATATACGATAAAAAATTACTCAAAATCAAAGTCAAGATATATATTTTAAATATATAAAAAATTCAAGTATTTACTCCACCAAGTTTTTTAAAAAAATCTTTTCTATTAACTTAACTGTAATTCATAACAACAATCTCATTTATATACCCACGCCCTTCCTTTTTAGAATTAATAGAACGCTTAGCACAGACTCTAAGTATATTGAAATCTCCATAGAGCTTATCAAAAAAATCATCGTGGGGATCCATATTTTTTGGGTCAGAATTACTAAGCATAACCCTTGCCCCACATCTATCAAGCTCTTTAAAAAGGTCTGCCAGCTTTTCCTGATCCTTATCAGAAAAATCGTTATTATAGTAAGATTTAAAGTTAGAGGTCTTACTTATGGGTCTGTATGGCGGATCAAAATATATAAAGGCACTACTTTTTAAGTCTTCAAGCACTGCTGTAAAATCAGCTCTCTTTATAATAGCTCTTTTCAAAAGCTCACTTACTGCAAGCAAATTATCCCTATTGCAAATCTCTGGATTTCTATACTCACCTGCAGGAGTATTGAACTCCCCTTTCGAATTTAATCTATATAATCCATTGTAGCATGTCCTATTTAAAAATATAAAGGATGCTGCTCTTTTTATCCATTCCTCGGAGTATAAGCTATCTGCTTTAAATCTTTTGGAATTGTAAATTACTCTTTCGTTATAGAAAAACTCCTTTCTCTCAAAATCCCCAAGTCTTCGATAACTTGCATCATAACATTGCAAAACTTCAATGAGTCTGCTAACATCTTTTTGAACAACCCTGTATGCAATTATGAGATCATCATTAAGATCATATAAGTAAAAGTTATCCACGTCATAGTTTTGAGCTACCCAAAAAAACACTGCTCCACTTCCAAGAAAAGGCTCATAATAATTTTTTATCTCACCAGTTTTTAATTCCAAAGGATAGAGCTGCTCAAAAAAGGGTAGTAGCTGACTTTTGCCTCCAGCCCACTTTAAAAATGGTTTTGCCTTTAGATTCTTCAATATTTTATCTCTTTGACATTATAAGTTTTTATAAACATTCATGAGGGCTATAATATGAACCCTTTTCTGTAAAGAATAAATCTCTCCACAAAAGACTCATCTTTAAAAGAAAAAAACTTGACACTCCTAAATTATAAATCCTAATACAAATCTGCATCTTGACTCTAATTAAAAAAGGTTAAAATAATGAAGTTTTCTGACAGAATACAAAGAGTAAAGCCATCACCAACTCTTGCTGTTACTGCGATGGCTGCTCAGCTTCAGTCACAAGGAATAGACGTAATAGGCTTTGGCTCTGGAGAGCCTGATTTTGATACACCTCAAAACATAAAAGAAGCTGCAATAAAAGCAATAAATTCAGGTAAAACAAAATATACTCCCTCTGGAGGGATTCCAGAGCTTAAGGAAGCTGTTGTTAAAAAATTTAAAAGAGACAATAATCTTGAATATCAACTTTCAGAGGTAATTATAAACTGTGGTGGAAAGCACTCCTTTTACAATCTTATTCAGGTTATAATTGATGACGGCGATGAAGTTATAATTCCCTCCCCCTATTGGGTTTCCTATCCTGACATGGTTTTGCTTGCAGGCGGAAAACCAGTATTCATTGAAACTGACATATCCACAGGATTTAAAATCAAGCCACAACAGCTGGAGCAAAAAATTACATCAAAAACAAAAGCCGTTGTAATAAATTCTCCATCAAATCCAACAGGGGCAGCCTATACAAGGCATGAGCTTGAAGAGCTGGCAAGGGTTTTAGAAGATAAAGATCTCATCATCATCTCTGATGATATATACGAAACAATAGTATATGATGGATTTAAGTTCTTTAACATAGCAAACATCTCAGAAAAAATAAAAGAAAAAACAATAGTTCTAAATGGTGTCTCAAAGACATACGCAATGACAGGATGGCGAATTGGTTATGCAGCTGGCAATAGCGATATAATAAAAAAGATGGATATTCTTCAGGGTCAATCTACCTCTAATCCAACAACAATATCTCAATGGGCTGCTGTTGAGGCTTTAAGTGGGGATCAATCTGTTCTGGATCACATGCTTGTGGCTTTTGATAGAAGAAGAAATTTTGTAGTAGATGGATTAAACAATATACCGGGTCTCAAATGCTATAAACCAGAAGGAGCTTTTTACGCATTTCCCGATTGCAGTGAAGTATACAAACTCAAAGGATGGAGCAAAGTTTCCGAAAAATATAAAGATGATTACAAATCATCATCACTCTGTGCATACCTGATGGAGGAGGCCAGAACTGCAGTGGTTCCTGGAATAGGTTTTGGCAACGACAATTATTTCAGAATATCCTTTGCAACATCTGATGAAAAATTAAAAGAGGGGCTAAAGAGAATAAAAGAAGCCATAGAAAAGCTGGTATAACAGTTGTTTTACAACATGCACTAATAAATAAATGGGGGGTTATTTATGAAGTTTAAACTTCTACTCTACATCCTTGGCAGAAAGCTAATAAAAAAAGCCAATAGTGATGCAGAATTCAAAAAAAAGGTATCTGAAAAAAACTGTGTTGTTCAGATCAAAACTGCTGACAACAAAAAGGGCAGGTACTATACTTTCAGCAATGGAACAGTCACCTCTACTGGTGGAATTGCTCAAAATCCTGCAGTATCACTTGTCTGGAAAGATGCCAAAACTGCTTTTGATGCAATGAAATCTGGAAAAACAATGGAAGCATTGCAAAACGGATCTCTTAAACTTGAAGGAGATGGAGCAACAGCTCTCTGGTTTGCAGGCATTGCCAAGGAAGCAAAGTAATCATTAAAGTTCTTTATTCTTAAAAGCCGCCCTTTTTATGGCGGCTTTTTTGTTTTAAAAATCTAAGATAAAAATGACACAATCATTGTCACAAGCATAATAAGAGCAAGAAAAAGTGACACAAAGAGGGCAACTGCAGGCAATATAAAAATAACAAGAGCCCTCCCGAAATCTATGGAATGCATCTCTGATATACCTTGAACAACTATGAGAATTCTCCAGATAAAAGCAGCAATAGAAGCCGCCACATAGAAAAAAAATGGAGCAAAATTGCCTACAATAAAAGGATAAAGAGCCGGAAGTATAAAAAGCTGTGGCATAAAAGAAAAATTAATAAGCGGTATGAGATGTTTAACTCTACCTCCTAAACCATAAGCTTGAGCCACAGCATCAACCATAGAGCTATAAACAAAAACCAGAACAATCGTGACCATAAAAACAAAAATCCAGCCATAGCTCATCTTATGATAAAAAAATGAAGACTGTCTTCCCATCAGTGAAAGAGTCAGCATAGAAAATAAAGCTGAAGCAGCAGGCACAACAAAACTCAGCCAGAATGGGTCCGGTTCTCTTTGAATAATTCTCCTCATCAAAGCCCGTGGGTCTATTATTGAATAGAGAAAAAAATCAGCCCATGTTAACGTTTTGAAATTTTCCAATCTCATGGCATATACCTATACTCAAGCTTATATGATGGATAAAGTTCACTTCCTGTAATCCCTTTAAAAATCCCATTCATTGTCCCAAAAATTTCTTCAATTGGACTTGAAGAGCCATCATAAACAGGGCAATCTACAGGAAGCCCTGCAAGCTCACGAGCCTTGTCAACTGCATCCTCGAATGTCCCTGTAGCATCAACAAGTTTAAAGGCAAGAGCCATTTCTCCTGTCATAACCCTTCCATCGGCAATAGCCCTCACCTCATCCTGAGATATATTTCTACCAATGGCAACATCTTTAACAAACCGATTATATGAAGAGTCTATTAAATTTTGAAGCAACATTCTCTCTTCACTGGTCATATCTCTATGAGAAGAAAGTATATCTTTATACTTTCCACTTTTTATCACATTCATCTGTATACCAAACTTATCAAAAAGCCTCTTTAAATTCGGAGAATATGCTATCACCCCAATAGATCCTGTGACAGTGCCCTGATTAGCAAAAATATAGTTACATGCGGAGGCAACATAGTAACCACCTGATGCAGCCACATCACCAAGAGATGCCACAACAGGAATATTTTTAGCTCTTAACTTCATTATCTTATTATAAATCTCCTGAGTTGCAGCAACTGTCCCACCGGGAGAATTTATTCTGACAACAATTGCCTTTATATTGCTATCATCTTCAAGCTCTCTTAATCTTCTTACAATAGCCTCTGCTCCTGAAGGCTTGCCAAATAAATTAGAAGGACCTGATAATTCAATTGGACCATCAACTCTAACTATCCCAACACCTGCCGTTGATGGAATTATAAACTTCTTTTCTTTTGAGGTCTTTTCTTCTATTTTCAGGGTAATGTCCACAATAGCAATTATAGCAACAAGAACAAGCATTGCAAGAATTGCAACAGTTAGCTTTCTCTCTCTTTCCATAGACTCTTCTCTAAAATTTAAAAAATTATAAGTATTTATTCCTTAACTTATTTTAAAATAAAAATACTCCATCATCCCAAACTTAGGCAGCGGGGATGATATTTTCTTGATTTTACAGTAAAAATTATACTTAAATAATAATTACTAAAAAATTATTATTCTTCTAAGAAGCTAAAGATATAAAAGTTCGTGGCAAGATCAATAACTTTTTATGCATAAATAACTTTCAAAGATTTTGATGCAAAAATTTATTCAAAACGTTTCAAAAATAAAAAACAGAGGGGACCATAAGCCGGATTCTGTTTATGCAGCCATCTATCTTGGCTTTATGTTGCCATAAAGCTCTTTGCGGTCTACCCTCAGCCACGGGCGGGCAACCCTTAAGGGCTGACTACTTGACCTTGCATCAGGTGGGGTTTGCACTGCCACATCCCTTACGGTCTGTGCGGTGAGCTCTTACCTCGCCTTTTCACCCTTACCCCTTTGGGGCGGTATATTTTCTGTTGCACTTTCCATCGCCTCACGACGCCCGGGTATTACCCGGCACCCTGCCCTATGATGTCCGGACTTTCCTCACTACTCCATGGACGGAGCTTGCGCGGCTGCTTGTTCCCCTCTGCTAATTGGTCTACTTTAACTTAAAATAAGACATATGTCCTTTGAGCTTTTCTGCCATTTCAAGTATGGAATCGCTATTTTTAGCCATTTCCTCTGTCCCCTCTGCATTTACCTGAGTTGACTCGCTTATGGCAGACATGGATTTTACAATCTCTTCAATTCCAATCTTCTGTTCAGTTGTTGCAACTCTTATTTTTTCAGATTTCTCTTGTGTCTTTTCAACATCAATAGCAACTCTTGAACTCTCTTCAACTCTCTCCTGCATAAACTTCTGAATATCAGCCATAACATTTGCTATTGAGTTTATTCCGTCAATTATATATTTAATTTTTGTAGTTGTATCTTCCACTCCTGACAATGTTCTGCTTATCTCTGTTTCATTGCCTCTTATGATATTATTTATATCCTTAATACTCATCTGAGTTTGATCCGCAAGTTTTGAAATTTCATCTGCAACAACAGCAAATCCTTTGCCTGCATCTCCTGCTCGAGCTGCTTCAATTGCCGCATTAAGTGAAAGCAGGTTTATCTGGTCAGCAATTGTTGTTATCATATCAATGATATTGGTCATATCTGTAGAGCTTTTGGCAATGGTCATCATGGAATCTGTCATCATTCTGATGGAGGTTTCACTTTCATTTGCCTGTTTTGTAATTATCATAATCTTTGACACAGTATCATCAATTATGTTACCAATCTCCCCTAAGCCTTTTGCAAGTTCCCTTATACTTTCAGTAAGCCTGTTAAGATTATTGGCCTGAGTCTCTGCAATTTCAGCAATGCCTTCTGAGCCTGCAGAGATCTCTTCCACTGTGGCATTCACCTCTTCAACTGCCGCAGCCTGATTCTGAGCATTGGTGGAAAAAGTATTTGCAGTTGCACTCAGTTCATTGGATGCAGAGGCAAGATTTACAGAAACGTCACTTGCCAGAGAAACTATCTCTCGTAATTTCAAGACAAGGTATCTGAAACTCAATATCAAAATCCCAATTTCATCCCGATCTGAGTTGCTCTCAATATTTTTAATATCCTCAACATTATTGATATTTGATACAACAGAGAGATCCCCCTGCGCAAGACTTTTAAGCTTTTCAGTGAGCAATACAACTGGATCTGTAAGCTGGCGAGAGTAATACCATCCAAGAAAAAAAACAACCATAAGAACAAAAAGTGCTATGAGAATTGTTATGGTCATAAGCTTTGAAAGTGGGGAATATAACTCCTTCTCTGTTATGCCTATAACAACCTTCCAGCCAGTCTCTTTATTTGTAGCAAAAAATCCCCTGTAGGCATTACCCCCTGAGCTATAACTTCCACTTCCTTCTACCTCTCTTAAAAGAGCAAGTCCAAATTTTTTAACAGACTCATTGGGAAAAGTGCTGAATCTGGCCTTCATCACATACTCTGGATTTCTATGGGCAATACATAGACCTGTTTTGTCTACAATGTATACATAACCTGTTTCACCAATTTTCATCTCCGCAATATATTTTTGAATATCCTTCATATCCATATCCACAGTGGATGTCCCCATAAATTTCCCTTCTCTGTCAAAAAAAGGGGCAGCACAGGTTATCATGGTCACATTTGTAAGCTCATCATAAAAGGGATCACTCCAAAAATGCAATTTGCCATTTTCTCCATTTTTTGAAATCTTATACCAATCATATTCAGGGAAATTATAAGAGGGGCTCTCATATTCCAGTGTTTTCACAAAGCCCTTTTCTCCCTTATAAACATAAGGCCCAAAGAATCTGGTAGAGCTGTTGTATTTATATGGCTCAAACCATACCCCTGCGCCAAAGGTATGTTCATATACCTTGATAGCATTTTGCATGAAATTTAAGTAATCATCTCTTGAAAAGCTGTTGTTCCTTACCTCTGCAAGCCTTGCTATGTCAGTGGCAACTCCAGCTGTATTACTCATTGTTAGATTAATATTTTGATTTATTATCTCCAGCTGATTTTTCATCTTTTGATTTATTTCGCTATTAAGAAGCGAGCGGGAAAAAATATAAGAAAGCACAGCCACGCTAACAAGAGATAAAAAAGAAATTCCGCATAATACAACAATAACTTTTCCCCTGAGGGAACGGAATAAAGCAGTTTTTATTTTTATCACATTCATGAACGCACCTTAAAAAAATTGTTTATTGTATTTTATTAAAATAACAAGCCCTAAAAAAAAGTCGACTATAGCGTCAATAAATTTTTATTTTTTATTACAGATGGGGCATCCCTGCAGGGAAAGTGGCTTTTCTAAGTGCGATTTATGCAATAATTGCTCGTTTATCAATATATCTGAAGTTGGGCCATCGGCTATAATTTTCCCTTCAGAAAGAACTATTGTTCTTGTGCACAAATCCATAGCCATATCAAGATCATGGGTTGCTATTATCTTTGTGTGAGTAAAACTTTTTAATAATTCAATGAGGTTTCTTCTGGATTTTGGATCAAGATTAGAAGTTGGCTCATCCATTACAAGTATATCAGGGGCCATTGCAAGCACTGTTGCTATGGCAACGCTTCTCTTTTCTCCACCAGACAGTCTGTGGGTTGCCCTATTTATAAGATGCAAAGCACCAACCTTTTCCAGAGTTTCTCGGACTTTCTTTTCCACCTCCTCCTTAGGGAACCCAAGATTAAGAGGACCAAAGGCTACATCATCAAAGACAGTTGGCATAAAGAGCTGATCATCTGAATCCTGAAATACTGTTCCTACAGTCCTTCGGATATTAGGCAAAGTCTCTCTTGTTACAGGCATTTCTCCAATTCGGACCATCCCCTTTTGTGGCAAGATTACTCCATTTAGATGCATAAGCAAAGTAGATTTACCTGCTCCATTGGCACCAATAATTGCAACAGACTCTCCATGGGTTATTAAAAAAGATAGCCCCTGAAGAGCAAATTTTCCATCGGGGTATGTGTAATGGAGATCCTCGGCCTGAACTATATGATGACTCATAAAAAAACCTTCAATACCAATTTTCCAATAAAATCTGAAATATCAAAAAATCTAAAAAAAATAAAAACTAAAATCCATAAAGACATAAATATAAAATCATTCAACCTATACGAAGTTCTACCTGCAATTTTTATATTCCCATCAAATCCACGCAAAATCATGGATCTGTGAATTCTCTCTGCCCTGTTTATACTCCTTAATAAAAGATGGCCTGCTAAAGATCCATAAACTTTTAACGACACAGGTTTTGATATAGGGGTTCTCAATTCTCTTGCACGTGTCATCCTTGCTGCTTCTTCTGTGATGAGAAATATATATCTATACAAAAAAAGCAACTGCACAGAAAAAACCTTGGGCACTCCAACTTTATTCATAGCATAACACAAATTATAAAAGCCAGTTACACCTATAAGAACAATAACAGTTGTGACAGTAAGAAAATACTTTATAATTATTGATAAAAAAGAAACCCATCCTGAAGTGATATTTATACCATTAAAAGAAAAGAATATATGCCTGTCAAAAATTGGATTAAAAATCCCGACCATAATAACAAAGGGAGATACATATAAAACTTTTTTTAGTATATAACCAAAGGGCAAATCTGCACGGAGTATTAAAAAAAGCGGATAAATACTAAAGGGAAGCAACATCTTGATCTCATATCTATTAAATGAAATAACAAAGAAAAGATAGACAACAGTTGTAATAAATTTGGCAACTGGATTGACTCTGTGAATTTCTGAATCTCTATAGGCAAGTAGATCCAGATAGCCAAGATTAAACAGTATGTTATCAATCTTTGAAATATCTCCCTCCATAAAACATTCAGGAAGGCTTAAGCCTCCCTGAATTTACTCCAGCTTTAATAAAGCTCTTAGTTTCATTCAACTACTTTTTTGTTTTTAAGCAAAAATCCAAAAAGGATAACAAGTAGCAGGGTTATAGTTCCTCCAATAAGCCCAGAAATAGATGTCCCTGCGCTAACTGCAGGCCACTTTGCCTCTTCCTCTTTTGCTGTCTGTTCCTGAGGCGCTTTAAAATCATAATCTGGCAAAAAGGCTGTCTTTTCCTGCAAAGACTTAAACTTTTCATAAATGCTGTTGCCTGGAGTTTCAAGCTCTGCAGTGCCTGCAACCTTTTCCATTGACCACTCAAGTCCATCTGGATATTGTGAGGCAAACCAACTTAAGATCGCTCCTGTAACAATTGCAAGACCAACCATCGCAATGAGAGCCTTCCTATAGCTGCCTGCTACTGATTTATCAGGAGTATAAAACACCTCTGGCTCGGTTCTCTTTAGAAAGAGCACAATAGCTGCTGTTGCAATACCCTCGCCAACTCCTATTGCAAGATGTATTGGTTGCATCAGTAAAACAAATGTGCTAAAGGGAAGAGCTGTAATACCTGAGGCAAGAGTCTCCAAAACAACACAAAAAGCACCCAATTGCAAAGACAAAATAGCAGAAAGAAGAGATGCTCCAAAAATCCTTCCTGTTGAAAAATTATCACCAACTATTTTTTTATAAATAAAAGGATATACTATAAAGCATGGAAAAAATCCAAGATTGAAAATATTGCAACCCAAAGCAAGGAGACCACCATCTGCAAAAAATAAAGCCTGAACTATAAGCACAGAGGCAATAGTGAGAAAAGCTGCATAGGGCCCCAAAATTATAGATAAAAGAAGCCCTCCCCCAATATGACCGCTGGAGCCAGTTGCAGGAATTGTAAAATTAATCATCTGTGCTGCAAATATAAACGCCCCCATAACCCCCATAAGAGGAACCTTTTTATCATCCAGTTCCTTTTTTACCTTAGAAGATGAGTAGGCAATAAGGCCTGCTGAGGCAGCTATCATCGTTCCTCCCACAGATGGAGAGATTAAAGCATCAGCCATGTGCATAGGATTACCCCGTTAATATTTTTATTTTTTTACAACTTTATGATAAATATTTTTAATAAATAACACAAGTCAAGACAAAATTTAAAAAAATGGATGATTTATATTATGCTCTGACCCCATTTTATAGATTAAATATTCTTTGTATGAGAGTTCAAATTGCAAAAAGGCTCTGACCCTCTGTGCAAAAGTATCCCCCA